>DASWVA010000296.1:0-2507 GCA_036401415.1 Streptosporangiaceae bacterium | reverse complement strand
GGGGTGGTGACGGCTTCGTCGTAGGCGTTGGTGTGCAGGCTGTTGCAGTTGTCGTAGATCGCGGTCAGCGCCTGCAGCGTGGTCCGGATGTCGTTGAAGCTCATCTCCTGGGCGTGCAGCGACCGCCCGGACGTCTGCACGTGGTACTTCAGCTTCTGTGACCGCTCGCTGGCGCCGTACCGGTCCCGCATGGCGATGGCCCAGATCCGGCGGGCGACCCGGCCGATCACGGTGTACTCGGCGTCCATGCCGTTGGAGAAGAAGAAGGACAGGTTCGGCGCGAAGTCGTCGATGTCCATGCCCCGGGCCAGGTAGGCCTCCACGTAGGTGAAGCCGTTGGCCAGGGTGAACGCCAGCTGGCTGATGGGGTTGGCCCCGGCTTCGGCGATGTGGTAACCGGAGATCGACACCGAGTAGAAGTTGCGGACCCGGTTGGCGATGAACCACTCCTGGATGTCGGCCATCATCCGCAGGCTGAACTCGGTGGAGAAGATGCAGGTGTTCTGGCCCTGGTCCTCCTTGAGGATGTCGGCCTGCACCGTGCCCCGCACCGCCTGCAGCACTTCTTCGCGGGACAGGCCGCGCCCGGCGCGCTGGTCGATGGCCGTGTTGAGGAAGAAGGCCAGCATCGTCGGGGCAGGCCCGTTGATCGTCATCGACACCGAGGTGGCCGGGGCGGCCAGGTCGAACCCGTCGTACAGCGCCTTCATGTCGTCCAGCGTGGCGATCGACACCCCGGACGTGCCGACCTTCCCGTAGACGTCGGGGCGCTCGTCCGGGTCCCGGCCGTACAGGGTCACCGAGTCGAAGGCGGTGGACAGCCGGGTGGCCTGGTTGCCCTCGGCCAGCAGCCGGAACCGCCGGTTGGTGCGGAACGGGTCACCCTCCCCGGCGAACATCCGGGCCGGGTCCTCGCCCTCGCGCTTGAACGGGAACGCCCCGGCGGTGAACGGGAACCGCCCGGGCAGGTTTTCCTCCCGCAGGAACCGCAGCAGGTCGCCGTGGTCGGTGAACCGGGGCAGCGCCACCCGCGGCACCCGGCTGCCGGACAGCGTCTCGCGGGTCAGCCTGGTGTGCAGCTCCCGGTCCCGGATCCGGACCACCTGCTCGTCGCCGGAGTAGGCCTCGACGGTGGCGGGCCACTGGCCCAGCAGCCGTTCGCTGTCGCGGGCCAGGTCCTCGCGGGCCTGGCCCGCCAGGTCGGTCACGGTCTGCCGGGCGTCGCCCTCGAGCTCATCGGCGACCGCGGTGAGCCGCTGCAGGCGGCGGGCGGCCCCGGCCTGGCGGGTGGTCTGCTCGTGGTAGCCGCGGACGGCGGCGGCGATCTCGGCCAGGTAGCCGATCCGGGCGGGCGGGATGACCGGGGCCGCGTCGGTGGACGTGCGGCCGGTCGCGGCGGGCAGCACGCCCTCACCCAGCGGCAGCCCCTGCTCCTTGAGCAGGCCCGCCAGGTGCTGGTAGAGCGCGGTCACGCCGTTGTCGTTGAAGGTGGCGGCGCTGGTCCCGAACACCGGCATGTCCTCCGGCCGGGCGCCGAACGCCTCCCGGTTGCGGACCAGCTGGCGGGACACGGCGCGCAGCGCGTCGGCCCCGCCGCGCCGCTCGAACTTGTTGATCACCACCACGTCGGCCAGGTCCAGCATGTCGATCTTCTCGAGCTGAGTGGCCGCACCGAACTCGGGGGTCATCACATATACCGAAATATCCGCCCGGGAGATCACGGACGCGTCTCCCTGGCCGATCCCTGGAGTTTCCAGGACGACCAGGTCGTACCCGGCGGCCTGGCAGGCGCCGATGATGTCCCCGATGTGGTCGGGCAGTTCGCCCGCGCCCCGGGTCGCCAGTGAGCGGAAGTACACGTGCCCGCCGTCCAGGGCGTTCATCCGGATCCGGTCGCCCAGCAGCGCGCCGCCGCTCCGCCGCCGGGTCGGGTCGACCGCGAGCACCGCCACCCGCAGCTTGTCGTGCTGGTCGGTGCGCAGCCGCCGGATCAGCTCGTCGGTCAGCGATGACTTCCCCGACCCGCCGGTGCCGGTGATGCCGAGCACGGGGACCTTCCGGCGGGCCGCGGCCCCGGCCAGGACCTCCTGGTCGGCACCGGGCAGGCGGCCGGCCTGCAGGCAGGTGATGGTGCGGGCCAGCGCCCGCCGCTCACCGGCCAGGACCGCCTCGACCGGGGCCGGCGCCGCGGTCAGGTCGACGTCGCAGACCCGGATCAGCTCGTTGATCATGTGGGGCAGGCCCAGGCGCTGCCCGTCCTCGGGCGAGAAGATACGCACCCCGGCCGCGGCGAGCCGCTTGATCTCCTCCGGGACGATGACCCCGCCACCGCCTCCGAAGACCTGGACGCCGCCGGCGCCCGCCTCGGCCAGCTGCTGAGCGAGGAACTCGAAGTACTCGACGTGGCCGCCCTGGTAGGAGCTGACCGCCACGCCCTGGGCGTCCTCCTCCAGCACCGCGTCGACGACCTCGCGGACCGACCGGTCGTGGCCCAGGTGCACCACCTC
>DASWVA010000295.1:0-2406 GCA_036401415.1 Streptosporangiaceae bacterium | reverse complement strand
GCGTGCCCCGCCGGACCCGGGCGGGCCGCGAGGCGTTGGTGATCAGCTCAAGGTCGGCGCCGTCACCCCGGGACAGCCAGGCGACGACGAGGGGGCGTCCTGCGGCCGCGGCGGCCAGCGCGGCGGGCCGGACCGCCGCGTAGTCGTCCTCCGCGGTGCCGGGTGCGTGGGGGGGCGCCATGCTCAGAACGCGCCACCAGGGGCCGGTGAGAACGCCGCTCATAGCAAGACATGACTGATCGATCACATAGAGTGCTTAGCAGGCCGAGGCCCGGCGCGCTACCGCATCGGCCAGAGTGAGGCCGTTCAGTCACCGTCCCGGCGACGCCAGTCCAGCCGTTCGGGCGGTGGCCCGAGGTTGGGCGGCAGTTGCCCCTCGCCGTCGGTGTCGCGCCAGCTCACATCCGGCCCGGCCGGGGGCGCGGGCGGTGCCACCGGCCGGGCCGGGACATCCGGGGCGGCGACGGCCGGCCGGTTCCAGGGCCCTGGCCGCGCTTCGTCCAGCGGCCGGAGCGTGGCCGTGGGCAGGCCGAAGATCCCCGGGTTGGCGTCGGCCACGACCACGCGGCGCCCGTCCGGCCCGGAGTAGGTGATGATCATCGCGCTGGGCGGCAGTTGCTGCAGCTCGTGCGGTTCGACCAGGAGCTCCCGGGACCGCTGCACCGTGCGGGCCTGGGAGTCGCTGCCGGTGACCGCCCGCGAGGTGCTGATGCCCCAGGCCGTGCTGTCGCTGATGCCCGTGGTGACCGACTCCGAATCGGTGAATCCGGACGACTCGCTGGTGTCGCGGCTACGGGACGAGGTGCCCGGCTCCAGCGGGAGGAAGCTGCTGCGGGAGGCCCCGCGGCCCCGGCTGCGCCCGGATGTCCGGCTCGTCGAGGTGGACTGGGACAGCGACTCCGACGTGCCCAGCGTGCTGGTGTAGGAGTCGCCGGTGGTGTCACCGACCGAGCTGCCCACGGTCTCGGTCAGCTGGGCCAGCACGAACCGGTGCTCGGTGCCGATCTGCTCGCTGGCCGCCTTGGCGTCGGCCGCGTTACCCAGCCGCATGAAGGCCACGACGGCGTTCCCCCGGCCGAGCCGGTCGCGGACCGGGGCCGGGATCGACCGGTAGGCCAGCACCAGTCCGGTGCCGGTGGTCTCGCATGCGTCGGCCAGCTGGTCCAGGGTCCCGGCCGGCAGCTGCTCGGCGCCGAGCAGGAACACCGAGTGCTGCCAGGGCTCGCCGGCACCGGCCTGCCGCAGCACCTGGGTGAGGGCGGCGGCCACGTACTGGCCCAGCACCGGGTGGCCGGCGACCCCGGCCTCCGGGCCGGTGGCCACCACCCGGAGCCGGGACCGGATGGCCGGGGCCGGGCCGGTGCCCACCGCGTCCAGGGCGGTCAGCTGAGACTCCAGCGCCCAGGCCCGCTCCACCACCACCTGGTCGGCGCCGCGGCCGAACATCGTGCCGAGCCGGTCGAGCTGGCCGGTGGTGAGCAGCCCGCGGGCGGCGTCTTCGCGCGGGTCGCCGATGTGACCGAGGACCCGGAGCGCCGCGTTGACCTGGGCCACCGTGGCCCCCCGGCCGAGCAGGCCGAGGACGCGGTCGAGGATGGCGTGGTCGCGGAATCGGGTGCCGGCCGGGTGCTGTTCGCCGGCCGGGCCGCCCGCCACCTGGGTGAGCAGATCGGCCAGGGCCGCCGGGGCCAGGCCGGTGCCCAGGTCAAGCTGGGGCAGGTCGCCGGGCAGCACCCAGACCAGCGGGTCGATCCCGGCCCGCCCGGCCACGGCCAGCAGATCGCGGGCGACTGCCCCGTCGGTCAGGTCGACCACGGTGATCTCGCCACCGGCCTGCAACCGGGGCAGGCCGATCATGGTCAGCATGGCCGACCAGCCCGCGAGCGTGCCGCCGGCCACGTCGATGCGGTCGACGTCGCGCCCCAGGGAGACGGCGTACCAGTGCTTCTGCTGGTCGTAGGCGGCCCGGCGGCCCTGCCAGTCCCGGGTCTGCTCGGCGTGCAGGGCCTGCCATTCGAACAGCCGGGCCTCCTGCAGCGCGGCGATCTTCGCCACCCGGTGCCGCTCGGCCACCACCCGGGTCCGCATGCCCAGCTCGCTGCGCCGGATCTGCCGCGCGGCCAGGACGGCAACGGCCAGCCCGGCCAGCATGCCCACCGTGGTCAGCGCCGGATTGAGCAGGCCCAGCACGCCGAGGGCGGCCAGGCCGGCCATCAGCAGCACGCCCGCGCCGAGCAGCACCTCCAGCGGGCGGTCGAGCCGCCGCTGCTCCCGGCGCTGCGCCGCCACCCAGCCCGGATTGAGCTGCTCGCGGGCGGGCGGGACGGGACGGCGCGGGGCCGGCCCCGGGTGGGGATGGACGAGCGCATACTGCCAGCCCAGGTACAGCCGGTCGTGCTGGAGCGT
>DASWVA010000294.1:0-6842 GCA_036401415.1 Streptosporangiaceae bacterium | reverse complement strand
GCCGGCGCTTCCCCCCGCCTGACCTGACGCCGGGACCAGGCCAGCCGCACCGCCTGGTCGCGGGCCCGCCAGGCCACTTCGGCGGGGGACATCCGGGCCGCCCGCCGGGCGTACCAGCCCAGCCGCGAAGAGTCCTCGCCGCTCACACCCGCTCCGGGCGCCCGCTGAGCAGGCTGTCGGCCACCGCGATGGTGGCGCTGGTGGTGGCGACCAGCGACTCGAGCGTGATCGGCATCGGCGCCCCGGTCCGGACGGCCTCGGTGAACTGGGCCAGCTCACACTGCTGGCCCTTGTCCTGGCCGCCGCGCGAGCGCAGCGTGACCTGCTTGCGGCCCGCCCACACCCCGGCCCTGGTGAAGTTGTCCAGCCGGGCGTTGCGGCCGCCGGCCGCCGAATCCAGCGTCTCCTTCGGGTACCGGGCGTTGCCGCCGGTGACGTAGCTGATCGTGGCGCTGGACCCGTCGCGCAGCCGGACAATGGCCTGCACGTCGTCGCGTCCGGGGCCCCGGACGGCGTAGACCTCCTCCGGCAGGCTGTCCGCCCACCAGGCCACGGTGTCGATGAAGTGGCCGCCCTCGCCGGTGAACCGGGAGCCCTCCAGCTCCTCGTTGGTGTACCAGCTGTCCGGGGCGAGCACGCCCGCGTTGACCAGGTACCGGGTCACCGAGCGGTCGCCGGCCGGGCTGGGCCGGGCGGAGCCGGTCCCGCCGAACTTGGCCTTCAGCTCGGTGAGCAGCGGGGCGAACCGGCGGTTGAACCCGACCATGAGCCGGTCGTTGCCGGTCTGGCCGACCACGTCCAGCACCCGGTCCAGTTGCTCCCGGGTCAGCGCGAGCGGCTTCTCCACGAAGACGGCCCGGCCGGTCTCCAGCGCCCGGCACACCAGGTCGGCGTGGGCGTGGTGGCGGGTCACGACGAAGATCGCGTCCAGCGCGGGGTCCTGCAGGACCGCGTCGGCGCTGGTCGAGAAGTTCGCGAAACCGAAACGGCGCTGGGCGTTGGCCGCCGACAGCGACCGGTTGGTGGCCACGTGGGCCATCCGCACCGTGTCCATCCTGGCCAGGTGGGGCAGCAGCATCGAGGACGCGTAGTTGCCCGCCCCGATGAAGCCGACGGCCAGCGTGCCGCTCTTCGCGGCCCGCCCGGCCCGCCCGGCTGGCGCCGCCGTCCGCCCGGACGAGACCACCTGGCCCAGCGTGCGCGGGGGCGCCTGCGCCACCGGCGCCGGGTACTCCAGCAGCACCCCCACCGCGGGGACGGCGCCGGACGACAGATCGGCGTAGGCGGCCTCGGCCTGCTCGATCGGGAAGGAGCCGGTGATCAGCGTCTCGACCTCGATCTCCTTGTGCGCCAGCAGGTCGAGGAAGGATTCGAGGTTGCGCCGCTCGGTCCAGCGGACGTAGCCCGCCGGGTAGTCGATGCCCCCCAGCTCGTACCGGTCGTCGTAGCGTCCCGGACCGTAGGACCGGGAGAAGCGGACGTCCAGTTCCTTTTCGTAGTAGGCGTTCCAGGGCAGATCCAGCCTGGTCTTGCCGATGTCGACGACCCGGGCCCGGTCCCGGGCCAGCCTGACCGCGGTCTCGGCCGGCCCGTTGGAGGCGCCCCCCGCGGCCAGGAACACGTGGTCGGCGCCGCGGCCGCCGGTCAGCTCGGCCAGCGCCTTCTCGACGGCGGCGACGCCCTCGCCGGCCGGGGCGGCGCAGGTGGCCGCCCCGGCCTGCTCGGCCCGCTGGCAGCGGTCCGCCAGCACGTCCAGGCCGACCACCCGGACCCCGGCCGCGATCAGCAGCCGGACCACGAGCTGGCCGACCAGGCCCAGCCCGATCACGGCTGCGGTCTCCCCCAGCTGTGGCTCGGCCCGGCGGACACCGTGCATGGCGATGGCGCCGACGGTGGCGAAGGCGGCGTGCTCGGGCTGGACCTCGCGGGGCACCGGCACGCACATGTTGACCGGCACCCAGTTGTACTCGGCGTGCAGGGCGTACTCGTTGCCGGCCGCGGCCACGACCTGGCCGACGTGGAACTCCTCGGCGCCCCGGCCCACCTCGACGACCACGCCGCAGAGGGAGTAACCGAGCGGCGTGTAGGAGTCGAGCCGGTTCATCACCTTCTGGTAGGTGGCCACGGCGCCCTGCTGGGACACCGTGTCCAGGACCTTGCGCACCTGGTCCGGCCGGGCCCGGGCCTTGCCGACCATGGACAGCTTGGCCTCGGTCAGCTTCATCATCTCGGTCCCGGTCGAGATCAGGGAGAACCGGGACTGCACGAGAACACCGCCGGGGCGGCACGCCGGGGCCGGCACGTCCAGGACGCTGAGCTCTCCGGTCTTGTAGTTCTGCGCTACCTGCTTCATCGTTTCCTTCGCTCAAAGTTCAGGTGGGGGGTTCTCGCGGTCAGGCGCTGACGCCCAGCGACCGGACGTGGCGGTGCCAGAGCTCCAGGGACAGCAGCTGCCACAGCTGCTTCGAGCGGTCCTCCCGGCCGGCCTGGTCGTCGGCGATCAGGGCCAGCAGCGCGTCGCGGCGGATCATCCCGGACCCGGCCAGCTCGCCGCGGACCAGGGTGTCCTGGATGACGTCCCGCAGATCACCCCGGACCCAGGCCCGGAGCGGGGCGCTGAACGAGGCCTTGGGCCGGTGCACGATCTCGTGCGGCAGCCAGCTCTCGGCGGCCTGCTTGAGCGCGACCTTGCCGCGGCGGTGATGGATCTTGGCCGGGCCGTCGAAGGAGAACGCGGCCCGGGCCACCACCGGGTCCACGAACGGGGTCCGGACCTCGACCGAGGCCGCCATGCTGGCCCGGTCGGTGTAGGCCAGGTTGAGGCCGGGCAGGAACATCCGCGTGTCGGCCAGGCACATCCGGTTGACCTCGTCGGTCAGCGTGCTGCCGGTGTAGACCTCGCGGTGCTCGGCCACCACCTCATCGACGTAGCCGGCCAGGTCCGGGCTGATCAGCGCGGCCAGCTCGGGCGGGTCGTAGAGCGTGTAGCTGCGCCGGAACCGGGGTTCCTCAGGTAGCTCGGCAAAGGTCAGGAAGCGCTTGGCCCAGCGCGGGTAGCGCAGCCCCCGGCCCGCCGCGCTGACCGGGAGCCGGTCGACGGCGGCGCGTATCCCGGCCCGGCCGAAGGCGGGCACCCGGCCGTAGTGGCTGGCCATGAGGCAGGCCAGGTGCTTGCGGTACCCGCCGAACAGCTCGTCGGCCCCCATCCCGGACAGCACCACCTTGACCCCGCGCTCGCGCGCGGCCTCGCACATCAGCAGCGTGTTCAGCGCGGCCGGGTCGCCGATCGGCTCGTCCAGCACGTCCACGATGCGGGGCAGCATGGCCACGATGTCGGGTGAGATCTCGATCTCGTGCAGCTTGATGCCGTACTGGTCGGCCACCCGGCGGGCGTAGAGGGCGTCGTCGGGCATGGCCTCCAGGCGCTGGTCCTCACGCCGGAAGGCGATCGTGTAGGCGTCGATCCCGGGGTTGTCCCGGTGGGCGAGCACGGTGATGATGCTGGAGTCCAGCCCCCCGGACAGGAAGCTGGACACCGGCACGTCGGACACCAGGTGCAGGGCGACCGACTCCTCGATCACGGCCCCGAGGTCGGCGGGCGGCCCGGCCGCGGCCTCGGCGGCCACGTCCTGCACCCGCCAGTACTGCTGGACGGTGGCCCGGCCGTCCGGGGTGAACCGGGCCCACGACCCAGCGGGCAGCTTGATCACCCCGTCGATGGCGCAGCGCTGCTCGGGCAGCCAGTAGTAGAGCATCGAGGCCACCAGCGCGCCCGGCTCGACCCGCAACTCGGAGCCGGTCGCGGCCACCAGCGCCTTGAGCTCGGACGCGAACATCACGCCCGGACCGCGCGGCCGGTAGTAGAGCGGCTTGATACCGAGCGGGTCCCGGGCCAGGATCAGCTCGCCCGACCGCTCGTCGAACAGCGCGAACGCGAACATGCCGCGGAACCGCGTCAGCGCGCGCGGACCCCAGGCCCGCCAGGCCTCCAGCACCACCTCGGTGTCGGACCGGGTCACGAACCGGGCCCCGCGGGCGGTCAGCTCGGCCCGCAGCGTCTGGAAGTTGTACAGCTCCCCGTTGTAGACCAGGGTCAGGCCGTCCTTGGTCAGCGGCTGGTCCGCGGCGGCGCTGAGGTCGATGATCGAGAGCCGGCGGTGGCCGAGCTGGACCGTGACCCGGTCGTCCCGGTGATCCCACCGGCCGGCCGCGTCCGGGCCCCGGTGGGCGATCCGGTCGGTCATGATGTCCACCAGCTGGTGGCCGTCGGCCTGCTGGTAACACCCGGCGATACCGCACACGTCAGCCTCCGGCCCGGCTGGTGGTGAGCTGCCGGTAGACATCCAGGTAGGCGCGCCGCTGGTGCGGCCACGCCAGTTCCTGCTCGACCCGGACCCGGCCGCGCTTGCCCATCTGGGTCCGCCCGACCTCGTCGTCCATCAGGGTCACGATCGCCCGGGCGTACTCCCGCACGTCGTTGGGGGTCACGTACACCGCGGCGTCGGCGGCGGAGACCCGCGTCTCCCGCAGGTCGAACGCGACCACGGGCAGCTCGAAGGCCATGTACTCCATGGTCTTGTTCATGGTGGACACGTCGTTGAGCGGGTTTTTGGGGTCCGGCGACAGGCCGGCGTCGGCGGTCGACATGATCTGGCCGACCAGCTCGTCCGGGGCCCGCCCGGTGAACTCGACGTGCCCGGCCAGGCCCAGCCGGTCGCGGAGCGCGACCAGCTCGCCGTAGCAGTCACCCGAGCCGATCAGCGTGAACGCGATGTCGCGGCGCCCCAGCTCACGGACGATCACGTCGGCCGCGCGGACCACGATGTCCACGCCGTCCTGCGGGCCCATGACCCCGATGTAGGCGGCCAGGTACCTCCGGCCCCGGCGCAGCTCGGCCCGCGGCTCGCCGCGGCGCAGCCGGTCCGGGTCCGGGCCGGTGCGGACCACGGTGACGTCGGCGGGCCGCTGGCCGCTGCGGCTGATCGCCACCTCCCGGTAGGAGTCGTTGGTGGAGATCACGTGGTCCGCGGTCCGGTGCGTGGCCCGCTCCAGGGCCCGCAGCCCCCGGTAGGGCAGCGAGGGGCCGTGGGTGCCGTCGTCCGGGAACCGGGACTGGTACAGCTCGGGGCTCAGGTCGTGGTGGTCGAACACGAACCTGGTCCGGTCCAGGGCCCGCAGCACCAGCGCGAGCGGCCAGAAGATGTCCGGCGGGTTGCACGCCTGCATGACCGCGAACCGGCCGCGCCGCCGGGCCTTGCACGTCTGCCAGGCCGTGGCCAGGAACGAGTAGGCGTACTCGGTGACGAAGCTGACCTTGCTGCCGCCCGGCGCGTACGGCCGGTACCGGTAGATCTCGATCCCGTCCAGCACCTGGTAGGCGGGGTCCCCTGGGGCCCTGGGGCACACCACGGCGACCTGGTAACCATCGCCGGCCAGGGCCTGGCTCTCCAGCCACACCCGCCGGTCGAAGGGGACCGGCAGGTTCTGGACGATGATGAGGACCCGGGTCACCAGCCGATCCCTTCGTAACCGGCCAGCGCTTCGACCTCGCGGCCCAGCCGTCCGTTCAGGTCGAACAGGCGGGCCGGCGCGCACCGGACCAGGGCGTCCCGGACGGCCTGGTCGCCGGACGAGACGATCGCGATGTCGGCGCCCCGCAGGGCCTGGGCGGGCTCACGCGCGAGCAGCCGGCCCAGATGCGGCAGCTTGGCCTCGATCTGCGCGCGGTTGGCGCCGATGAGCCGGGCCGGGTTGACCACCGGGTCGTAGATGCGGACGTGGAACCCCTTGCCGATCAGCCGCTCGGCCAGTTCGAGGTTCGGGCTCTCCCGCAGGTCATCGGTGTCGTTCTTGAAGCTCAGGCCGAGCAGGGCGACGTTGCGGCCGTCGCAGGCCACCACCCGGTCCACCACGTCCCGGACGACGAGCTCGTTGGTGGCCAGCGTGCCGGACAGCATGGGCAGGTCCGCGCTGTTCATCCGGCCCAGGTGCAGCAGCGACCGGATGTCCTTGGGCAGGCAGGACCCGCCGAACGCGAACCCGGGCCGCAGGTAGGCCGGGGAGATGTTCAGCACCTGGTCCTCGCAGAACAGCGACATCACTTCGCGGGAGTCGACGCCGACCCGGCGTAGCAGCCGCGCCATCTCGTTGGCGAACGACACCTTGGTCGCGTGGAACGCGTTGCAGGCGTACTTGAGCGACTCGGCGACGCGCGGCTCCACCACCTGGGCGGCCTGGTCCAGGAAACCGAACAGGCCGGTCACGGCCCGGGCCACCTCGGGGTCGGACGTGCCGACCACCATCAGCGGGGCGTGGAAGAAGTCGGCCACCCCGGTGCCCTCGCGCAGGAACTCGGGGCACATGGCCGCGCCGGGCGTGACCGGCGTGCCCGCCAGCCCGGCGGTGAGGGCGGGCAGCACGACCTCTTCGACCGTGCCCGGCGGCACCGTGCTGCGGATGACCACGCTGTGGTGGCCCGAGGCCGGCGGCACCGCGGCGGTCAGCCCGGCCACGATGTCGTCCACCGACCGGCGGATGTAGGACAGGTCGGTCGCACCGCCGGCCGTCGACGGCGTGCCCACGCACACCAGCGAGACTTCGGCCTCGTCGAGGGCGTCCGCGCACGACGTGCTCGCGTGCAGCGTCCCGGCGGCGACGGCCCGCCCGATGAGCGCGTCCAGGCCCGGCTCGGCCACGGGGCTGCGCCCGGACCGGATCTCCGCCACCTTGGCCCCGTCGACGTCCACGCCCCAGACGTCATGGCCGTGCGACGCCAGGCAGGCCGCCGTCACCGTCCCCACGTAGCCGAGACCGAACACCGCTACCTTCATGCGTCCTCCGAC
>DASWVA010000293.1:0-2862 GCA_036401415.1 Streptosporangiaceae bacterium | reverse complement strand
GGTCTCCTCGTCGGGCCGCGGCCGGGAAACGTCCCGCGCCCGCATGGCCGCGCTCAGCGTCACCTTCATGATGCTCAGTCTCGCACGAGCGCCTGCGTCCGCCGATCGCCTAGAAGATCACCGGGCACCAGGGCGCCGGGTCCCACGACATGGCGGCGGACAGCTGGGGCAGGGCGCCCGCCCGGAGCTGGGTGACCCGGCCCGCGGCGGCCAGCGCCCCCAGCCGGGTCCCGCCGAGGTAGGCCGCGCCCAGCTCAGCCACGTCGAGGGCGAGGTCCGCGTCGGCGTCCACCGCTTCGCAGCTGGCCCGGCCGCCCTCGTCGGCGCGTAGCCGCCAGCGGCCCGCGTTGCCTGGGAGCAGGTCGTCCCGCACGTCCAGCACCACGTCCACCGGGCAGGCGTACCGGCGCTGGGCCAGCGCGGCCGGCACGTCGGTGATCCGGGCCCACAGCGCGTCACTGACCACCGTGCGCAGCCGCCGCGGGTCGGCCAGCTGAAACTGCACCGGGTCATCAACCGGCCGGGTCCGGGCGTGCAGTTCCGCGGTCAGGTCCCGGCTGAGCAGGTCACCCCACAGGGCCGCGCTGGCCGCGGGGTCGGCGGCGACGAGTTCCCGGACGGTGATGGTGCCCCGCGGCAGGAACGTGTCGTCGTCCCACCCGTCGGTGGCGTGGTAAAGGGAGTAGCCCCGCGGGCCCGCGTCGTCCTCGGCCAGCACGCACCGCAGTGGGGACCGGCCGTGCCTCTCGGACGCCGGGTCCCACAGCTGCTTGTTCCACCAGGCGTCGTTCCGCCGGAAGAGGCCCGGCCGGGTTTCGAACACCGCCTCGTACACCTTGGCCAGTTCCGCCTGGGCCTGCCCGGGCTCGCTGAGGCGCAGCCGCAGGGCCGGGTCGGCGGGTGCGTCCGCAGCCAGACCGCCTTCGCCCCGGCGGATGGTGTAGGCGTGGGTCCAGGACGCCCGGCCGTAGCCGTACCGCCCGTAGAGCCCCGACTCTGAGGCCCACAGGACGGCCAGCGCCTCGCCGCGGTCCCGGACGTCGGCCAGCTGCTGGCGCATGAGCGAGCGCATGATGCCCCGGCGCCGGTAGGTGGGCAGCACCGCCACCCAGCTCACTCCGGCCGCGGGCACGTCCGCTCCCGGGACCCGCAGCCGGAACGAGAACGCGACCGTGCCGCCGACCGGCGTGCTGCCGTCGAAGGCGGCCAGGCTGCGGTCGAACTCGAACCGGGTGATGATGTGCGCGCGCTCCTCGGCGGACACCGGCGAGCCGTGGAAGGCGTGCTGGTCCGCGAGCTGGAAGGCGTCGAATTCGGCCGGGGTCAGCGGCCGGACCGGGAAACGCTCCGTCATGGGTGTCTTGCTACACCCCGGGGCGCCAAATGGCCACCTGTTTAGCGGGCCGTCCGGCGGCGCTCGCCGGTGCTGACGGGGCGTGGCGGTCAGTGAACCGGGAGCAATTGCGGATACAGTGCCGCCATCATGGTTTCCCGTCCGGACCATCCAGCGCCGCGTGCCGCGCACGGTTTGCGTGCCCGGTTTCAGCAGGTTCGTGACGTGGTGAGCAGGCAGTTCATCACGCGGAACCGGCGGCTGGCGTTCGGGCTCTCGCTGGCGGTGGTGGCCGTCGGCGTGGCTGCGGCGCATCTGTCCGCGTGGTGGTTCTCGCCCGGAGTGATCATCCTGCCCATCCTGGCCGGCGGGATGCTGCTGTGGGTCCGCGCCCTGCGCGTCCTGTTCGTCATCGCCGCCGCCATGATCGTTTACGACATACTCAACCACAAGGCGGGCCCCGGCATCGTGGCCACGATTGCGATCACCGCGATCTTCGCCGATGTGCTGGCCCGGACCCGGGCCAAGCTGGGGCTGCAGGGCCTGCGCGGGGACCAGATGCTGATCGAGTTGCGGGACCGGATCCGTGAGCAGGGCAAGCTGCCCACCCTGGGCGAGGGCTGGGGCTCCGAAGTTGTGCTCAGGCCGGCCGGCGGCGCGTCCTTCGGCGGGGACTTCGTGGTCTCCTATTCCGACGGCAAGACGCTCGAGGTGGCCCTGGTCGACGTGTCCGGCAAGGGCGTGGACGCCGGCACCCGGGCGCTGCTGCTGTCCGGTGCGTTCGGCGGCCTGCTCGGCTCGGTCCCGACCAGCAACTTTCTGGGCGCGGCCAACGCCTACATGCGCCGCGGCCGGTGGACCGAAGGCTTCGTCACCGCGGTTCACCTGTCGCTGGACCTGACCTCGGGGGAGTACGTGGTCTCCTCCGCCGGCCACCTGCCCGCCGTCCACTACGACGCGGCCAGCGGCCGCTGGCGGATCACCCAGGCGCGTGGCATCGTCCTCGGCGTCGTGTCCGACCTGCAGGCCGTGCCGACCAGCAGCGAAGAAGGCGTGCTCCGCCGCGGGGACGCGCTCATGCTGTACACCGACGGGCTGGTGGAAGCGCCCGGCCAGGACATCGACGCCGGCATCGACAAGCTGCTCGGTGAGGCCGACCGGCTGGTCAAGAACAGTTTCCGTACCGGGGCCGGCGACCTGGTGACGACCATGCAGCGCGACGTCGGCAGCGCCGACGACTGCGCACTGGTCCTCATCTGGCGGTCCTGACCCGGGCACTCCCCGCGAATTGGTACCGGCTCTACCTATATGCCATCACCGCATAGCGCTTAGTGACGGCTTTGCGCGGAATTTCCGGCCGTTTTCGCACGGCCGAGATCATGCGCGGCCCAGGTGAGCCTGCCGTCACGCAGTGCACTGGCTGGGGCCGGCGCCTGAGGTATTGCGCGCGGCCAGATAAGTGGCGGCAGCGTGTCGAATATGTATCAGCTTTGTATCGCGGTCATGTCCCGTTGATGTCATTGGTGTGC
>DASWVA010000292.1:0-2906 GCA_036401415.1 Streptosporangiaceae bacterium | reverse complement strand
CCGCCGCCGCGCCCTTGGCGCCGGTCCGGTTCTCCGGCGAGATGGTGCGGGACCGCGCGCTGGTCAGCCGCGACAGCCCAGTGACCCCGCCGGTCATCCGGCACCAGCCGACCTGCGCACCCTGGCACCTTTCTTCCGCTCCCGGCATCGGAACGCCCGCGCCGCGCACCGAGCTCTCGAGACGTTCCATGATCTGAGTAATCGATTACTTTGATGCATCGTAGCCACGGGGTGATCAGGACGTCAATGACCTGCCCGCCGCGCGGAGCGGTGACGGGCCCGGGGAGGTGCGGACGGGGCCGGGCCGGGCGGACTCCCCGAGCGGTCATCACGCGCCTGTCACGCAGATGTCACGCCTTCGCGGGAGCTTCAGGCCCGACCAGTCACCGCAGACTGAAGGAGCAAGAAATGCGCATAATCGGCAAGCTACCGGCGGTGTTCACGACCGCTGTAGCCACCCTCGCACTGTCAGCCGCCGCCGCGTCGGCCGCAACGACGACGACATCGGTATCGGCGGCGACCCCCGACACCACCTGCAGCGTGGTCGGAAGCGGTAGCCCCGGCTACACCACCTTCACTCTCCACGTCAGCAAGGACACCTGCGGGCAGACCGTCAAGGCGGCAGTGGAGTGCGTATTCTCCGTCTATCAGGGCCCCTGCAGTGATCCTTACGTCTACACGGGATGGGCGTACGGCCCCCACGTGACCAGAGCCGGGGCACCAGCGAGGCCAATTGCGGCCTCTGCGTCGTTTTCAGGGGGTCTCCGTATTTGCGGCCGCGGGAACCCTGGGCCCAGCCGGCGATATAGTTAGCTCTGTGAAAGATGTAGATACCGGCTCGCGGGAGCCGGCGGGGGCTGCGCCAGCGTCCGCGGTGGAGCTGGCGGCGGGGCTGCTGAGCGCGGTCGGCGCGGTGCGGCGGACCACCCGGCGGGCGGCCCGGAACGCCTCGCCGACCGAGCCGCTGCCACCGGCCCGGTCCGAGCTGCTGCGGCTGACCGCCCGGCAGCCGGGGATCACGGTGGCCGACGCGGCCCGCGAGCTGCGGCTGGCCCCGAACACGGTGAGCACGATGGTCGGCGGCCTGGTCGCTCAGGGCCTGATCATCCGGGGCCGGTCCAGCACTGACGGCCGGACCGTGCGGCTGAACGTCACGGCCGCGGCCCGGCAGCGGCTGGCCCAGTGGAAGGACCTGCGGGCCGAGCTGGCTGCGCAAGCCCTGGACCAGCTGTCCCGCGAGGACCAGGACACGATCGCCGCCGCCGTCCCGGCCCTGGTCCGGCTGGCCGGGCAGCTGGAAAGCGCCTGACCGACCCTGTCCCCTGTCCCCTGTCCACAGGAGGAAACCGTGACCGTTCTGGCCCCCGGCGGCGGAGCCGCCGGCCCGCCCGGCGACCCGGCCGCGGTGCAGTGCGAGCAGATCACCTACACGTTCGGGTCGCACACCGCCGTCGACCACCTCGACCTGCGGATCGAGCCGGGTGAGACGTTCGGGCTGCTGGGGCCCAACGGGGCGGGCAAGACAACCACCATCCGCATGCTGGTCACGCTGCTCAAGCCGATGTCGGGCCTGGTCAGCGTGTTCGGGGTCAATGCCGTCGCCCAGCCCATGCTGGTCCGCCGCATGATCGGCTACGTCCCGCAGCTGCTGTCGGCGGACGGAACGCTGACCGGCCGGGAGAACGTGGAGCTGTTCGCCCGGCTGTTCGACGTGCCGCGCAAGCAGCGGCCCGGCCGGGTGGACGGCGCGCTCGCGGCCATGGGCCTGCGGGACGCGGCCAGCCGCCGGGCGCGCACCTACTCCGGGGGCATGATCCGCCGCCTGGAGCTGGCCCAGGCCCTGGTCAACGCGCCGCGACTGCTGATCCTGGACGAACCGACCGTGGGCCTGGACCCGATCGCCCGCACCGACGTGTGGGACCACATCTCCAAGCTGCGCGACGAGTACGGGATGACCGTGCTGATGACCACGCACTACATGGACGAGGCCGACCTCTACTGCGACCGGATCGCGCTCATGCACCTCGGCCGCATCCGGGCCGCCGGCACCCCGGCCGACCTCAAGCAGGCCCTGGGTGCGGACGCGAGCCTGGACGAGGTGTTCCGCCACCACACCGGCGGCACGCTGGAAGAAGACGACGCAGGGAAGGCAGGGATCCGAAATGTCCGCCGTGCCCGGAGCACCGCCCGCCGCCTCGGTTAGCATCCCGGTCCCGGGCGGCCCGCTCTTCGAGGTGAAAAGCCTGTTCAGCCGGATCATCACGCTGTGCTGGGTGGAAGTGTGCAAGATCAGGCACGACCGCTCGGAGCTGTACACCCGGGCCATCCAGCCCGCGCTGTGGCTGCTGATCTACGGTGAGACGTTCACCCGGATCCACGCCATCCCCACGCCGCACGGCGTCCCGTACCTGGCCTACCTGGCCCCCGGCATCATCGGCCAGTCGGCGCTGTTCGTGGCCATCTTCTACGGCATCCAGATCATCTGGGAGCGGGACGCCGGAGTGCTGACCAAGCTGATGGTGACGCCGACACCCCGGTCCGCCCTGATCACCGGGAAGGCCTTCGCCGCGGGCGTCAGGTCGGTGATCCAGGCCGCGGTGGTCGTCGTGCTGTCCGCCATCCTGGGCGTCTCGCTGACCGGCAATCCGCT
This sequence comes from Streptosporangiaceae bacterium, assembly GCA_036401415.1. Taxonomy (GTDB): domain Bacteria; phylum Actinomycetota; class Actinomycetes; order Streptosporangiales; family Streptosporangiaceae; genus Bog-532. The sequence continues at coordinate 256 of DASWVA010000292.1, read as the reverse complement.
GAAACTGCTGGGCACCGCGTTCGTGGTCGTCCTGGGCTCGGCCTTCTTCTCCTGCCTGTCGATGACGATCGCCGGGCTGGCCCTCCAGCGCGACCGGCTGATGGGCATTGGCCAGGCCATCACCATGCCGCTGTTCTTCAGCTCCAGTGCGCTCTACCCGGTGCAGGTGATGCCGGGCTGGTTGCAGGCCATCACCCGGTTCAACCCGCTGTCGTACGAAGTCGACGCCCTGCGCGGGCTGCTGATCGGCATCCCC
>DASWVA010000291.1:0-4580 GCA_036401415.1 Streptosporangiaceae bacterium | reverse complement strand
CCCCCGGGTGTCCCGGTCTTCCGCGCTGGCCTCCAAGGCCACCGGGTTCCCGATCGCCAAGATCGCGGCCAAGCTGGCCATCGGCTACACCCTGGACGAGATCCCGAACGACATCACCGGGCAGACCCCGGCCAGCTTCGAGCCCGCCCTGGACTACGTGGTCGTGAAGGTCCCGCGGTTCGCGTTCGAGAAGTTCCCCGGCGCCGACACCGGGCTGACCACCCACATGAAGTCGGTCGGCGAGGCCATGGCCATCGGCCGGTCCTTCCCCGAGGCACTGCAGAAGGCGCTCCGCTCGATGGAATCACCGGGCTCGTCGCTCAGCTGGGCCGAGCCACCCGGTGACCGGGCTGAGCTGCTGCGCCGCGTGGCCACCGCGCACGACGGCCGGCTGGTCACGATGCACCAGGCGTTGCGGGCGGGCGTGAGCGTGGCCGCGCTCGTGTCCGCCAGCGGGATCGACCCGTGGTTCGTGGAACAGCTCGCCTACCTGGAAAACATTGGCCAGAAAATCCGTCGTGGCCCGGGCATGGATCCTGCGGTGCTGGAGCTGGCCAAGGGAGCCGGTTTCTCGGACGCGCAGCTCGGCCAGCTGCGGGGGATGACCGAGGAGGGGGTCCGTGAGGTCCGCTGGGGCCTCGGCATCCGCCCCGTCTACCACGCGGTCGACACCTGCGCGGCGGAGTTCGCGGCCCGCACCCCCTACCTGTACTCGACCTACGACGACGAGACCGAGGTGCCGCCGGGGGACCGGCCCAAGGTGATCATTCTGGGCAGCGGGCCGAACCGGATCGGCCAGGGCATCGAGTTCGACTACGCCTGCGTGCACGCGTCGTTCGCGCTGACCGACGCGGGCTATGAGACCGTGATGGTCAACTGCAACCCGGAGACCGTCTCCACCGACTACGACACCTCGGGCCGGCTGTACTTCGAGCCGCTCACGCTGGAGGACGTGCTCGAGGTGGTGCACGCCGAGCAGGCCAGCGGCCCGGTGGCCGGCGTGATCGTCCAGCTCGGCGGGCAGACTCCGCTCGGCCTGGCCCGTGCGCTGGAAAAGGCCGGGGTGCCGATCGTCGGGACCAGCCCCGAGGCCATCCACCTGGCCGAGGACCGGGGCGCGTTCGCGGAGGTGCTGGCCACCGCCGGGCTGCCCGCGCCGCGCTACGGCACGGCCACCTCGGTCGAGGAGGCCACCAGGGTCGCGGCGGAGCTCGGCTACCCGGTGCTGGTCCGCCCGTCCTACGTGCTCGGCGGCCGCGGCATGGAGATCGTCTACGACGACGTCACCCTGGCCGGCTACGTAGAGCGGGCCACCAAGGGCAGCCCCGAGCACCCGGTGCTGATCGACCGGTTCCTGGACGACGCGATCGAGATCGACGTGGACGCGCTGTACGACGGGGAGGACCTGTACCTCGGTGGCGTGATGGAGCACATCGAGGAGGCCGGTATCCACTCCGGCGACTCGGCCTGCGCGCTGCCGCCGATCACGCTGGGCCGCGCCGACATCGAGTCCATCCGCGACGCCACCACCCGGATCGCGGCCGGCGTCGGGGTCCGCGGCCTGCTCAACGTGCAGTACGCGCTGGCCGCCGGCGTGCTCTACGTGCTCGAAGCCAACCCCCGGGCGTCCCGCACCGTCCCGTTCGTGTCCAAGGCCACCGCGGTCCCGCTGGCCAAGGCGGCGGCCCGGGTTATGCTCGGCACGCCGATCGCCGACCTGCGGTCCGAGGGCCTGCTCCCGGCGACCGGGGACGGTGGCACGCTGCCGCTGGACTCCCCGGTGGCGGTCAAGGAGGCGGTGCTGCCGTTCAGCCGGTTCCGGGACATCCGGGGCCAGGGGGTGGACACCGTGCTCGGCCCGGAGATGCGCTCCACCGGCGAGGTCATGGGCATCGACGAGATGTTCGGCACCGCCTACGCCAAGTCGCAGGCCGCCGTCTACGGGTCGCTGCCGGTCAAGGGCCGGGTGTTCGTGTCAGTGGCCAACCGGGACAAGCGGTCGATGGTGTTCCCGGTCAAACGGCTCGCGGATCTCGGATTCGAGATTTGCGCCACCGAAGGCACGGCCGAGGTGCTGCGCCGCAACGGCGTCCGTGCCAAGATCGTCCGTAAGCACAGCGACGGTCCCGGGCCGGACGGCGAGCCGACGGTGGTGAGCCGGATTCTGGACGGGGAGATGGACCTCATCATCAACACCCCGTTCGGCAGCCCCGGGCACACCGGGCCCCGGCTCGACGGTTACGAGATCCGCACCGCCGCCGTCCGCCGCGGGGTTCCGGTCGTGACCACCGTGCCCGGACTCGGCGCCGCGGTGCAGGGCATCGAGGCCATTATCCGGGGCGAGGTCGGGGTCCGGTCACTGCAGGAGCACGCCGAGCGGATGCGCGACCTCACGTAGGCCGCGGCCTCACGGGCACGGCCAGGGAAGGCAGGACACAGTGGCGCCGGTTCAGGTGAGCGGCCCGGTGCTGACCGTGCGCCGGGTCGACGCCTACCACGCCGTGACCGTGGTCGCCCCGGCCATCGCGACCGACTTCCGGCCCGGCCAGTTCGTCGCTGTCGCGGTCGGCGGCCCCGACTCGTCGATGCTGCTGCGCCGGGCGTTCTCCATCCACGATGTGCGCCCGGACCACGGCGGCACGATCGAGTTCATCTTCGAGGCCGACGGCCCGGGCACCCGGTGGCTGGCCACGCGGCGCAGCCGCGACCTGCTGGACGTGGTCGGGCCGCTGGGCCGCCCGTTCCCGCTGCCGCGGGAGCCGGTCAACTGCCTGCTGCTGGGGGCCGGGCACGCCAGCACGGCGCTGTTCCCGCTGGCCGACCGGCTCCGCGAGCGCGGCTGCCAGATCGACTTCATGCTCGGGGCCGCCAGCGCGGACCGGGTCATCGGCGGGATGCAGGCCCGCCGCATCGCGCGCAGCACCATCATCACCACCGAGGACGGCTCGCTCGGCATGCGCGGCGTCATCACCGGCAAGCTCGCCCAGGTCATCCACGAGGCCCGCACCGACCTTATCTACGCGTCGGCGCCGCTGCCGGTGCTGCGCGAGGTGGTGGCCCAGGCCAGCCGGTACGACCTGCCCGTCCAGGCCCTGATCGAAATGCCGACCGCCTGCGGGACCGGCGTCTGCATGGGCTGCGTGCTCCCGGTCGTCGGCTCCGACGGCGTGACCCGCATCGTGCGATCGTGCACGGACGGCCCGGTGTTCCGGGCCGACCTCGTCCGCTGGGACGACGTCGGCACCGTCCCGTTCGACGCGCTCGGGGCCCCCGGCTGGAACCCGGCCCGTACCGCCGCCGAACCCCGCGACTCCCGGGCGGCCGACCGTGGCTGACCTGCGAGCCCGGCTCGGTCACCTTGAGCTGCCGACCCCGGTCCTGACCGCCGCCGGGTGCGCGGGCACCGGCCGTGAACTGGCCCAGTACATCGATGTGGCCCGGATCGGCGCGGTCGTGACCAAGTCGATCATGATCGAGCCCCGGGCGGGCCGTCCCAGCCCGCGCACCGCCGAGACCGCCAGCGGCCTGCTCAGCTCGGTCGGCCTGCAGGGCCCCGGTGTCGACGCCTTCCTCCAGCGCGACCTGGCCTGGCTGCTGTCCCGCGGCGCCCGCACGGTGGTGTCGATCGCCGGCAGCAGCACGGGGGAGTACGCCGAACTGGCCGCCCGGCTGTCCGACGTAGCCGGCGTCACCGCCATCGAGCTCAACCTTTCCTGCCCCAACGTGGCCGGGCGGGGCCGCGACTTCGCCGCCGAACCCGACGCCGCCGCCCAGGTGGTCGAAGCCGTCCGCGCCACCGCCCGCTACGACATCCCCGTCATCGCCAAGCTGGCCCCGGACGTCACCGACATCGTCACCGTGGCCCGCGCCTGCGTCGCCGCGGGCGCCGATGCCCTGTCCATGATCAACACCCTCCCCGGCATGGTCATCGACACCGACTCCATGCGTCCCGCCCTGGCCGGCGGCACGGGCGGTCTGTCCGGCCCGGCCATCCGCCCGATCGCGGTCCGGTGCATCTGGCGCACCCGCCAGGCCCTGCCCGAGGTGCCGATCATCGGTATCGGCGGTGTCCGCACCGGCCGCGACGCACTCGAGCTGATCCTGGCCGGTGCCTCCCTGGTCGGGGTGGGCACGGTCATTTTCCACGACCCGTCCGCGTGCACCCGGATTCAGCGCGAACTCGAGGAGGAACTGGCCGCCCGCGGCGTGGACCGCCTGTCCGACCTCATCGGCCTGGCCCACCAGCCCAACCCCGCCGCCCTCCTCCACCCCCGCTAACCCCCAATCCGTCCCCCGCCCCGCGCCCCGCGCCCCGCGCCCTCCAGGTTCGGCAGACTTTTGGGCAATATAAGCCCCAAAGTCTGCCGGACCCCCTCGCACCCTGGCCCACCCGGCCCGGCTGGGCGCGGGGATCCAGGGGCGGAAGAACGTTCAATCCGTTGGGAGCGGGCCGGCGTATTGATGGGTACGTCTACGGTGCGCCGCGTGCACCTCTGCGTGGCCGCGTGGGGCGATACGGAAGGGACGCAAGTGGCAGCCTGGACTGGAACCTCGATGGGCAGGGCGTCGGGGGCCAGCGT
>DASWVA010000290.1:0-4167 GCA_036401415.1 Streptosporangiaceae bacterium | reverse complement strand
GTCCAGCTGAGGGGACCATGCGGTTCCTGTCTCCGCGGGCCGTAGGAGAACATGAGGGGCATGCGCGTTCTCGTCACGGGCCACCGCGGCAACGTGGGGGCCCTGGTCGCCCGGTACCTGACGGGCCTCGGTCACGACGTGGCCGGCTTCGACCTCGCCAACGGCGACGACCTTCTCGATCTCGGCCAGGTGCGGCGAGCAGCCGCGCAATGCTCGGCCGTCGTCCATCTCGGGGCGCTGGCCCACGACTCGGCCGGCCGCCCGGAGCAGATCATGGCGGTCAACGTCCAGGGCACCATGCATACGCTGCTGGCCGCCGAGCAGGCCGGAGTGGAGCGCTTCGTCCATTTCTCCAGCGTTCAGGTCTTCGGCACCGCTGACGGTGAGCGTCTCCCGGACTAATTTCCCCTCGACGACGCGCATCCCCGCCGGGCCATGCGGGCCTACGGTCTGTCGAAGGTCCTCACCGAGGACCTATGTGCCGGTTTCACCGCCCGCACGTCCATCCCCACCGTGTCACTGCGGCCCGTCCACGTCTGGCATCCGGAGCGGTACGCAGCGGTCGAGGCCCGGTGGCGGGCCGAGCCCGCCGCCGAATGGGAGCCGTTCTGGGAGTTCGGCGGATTCGTGGACGTCCGGGACGTGGCCACCGCCGTCGAGCGGGCCCTGACCGTTCCCCTGCGTGGTCATCACCGCGCCCTGCTGTGCGCCACCGACATCGCGGCCAGCCGGCCCAGCCTGGCCAGTGCGGCTCAGCTCGCCCCCGGGGTGCCGGTGAAAGATGAGGCCCGGTACCAGGCCAGCCCGTGGCGGGCTCTCATCGACTGCCGGGTCGCCGAGAAGGTTCTCGGCTGGCATCCCCGCTTCACCTGGTCCAACCGCGGCCAGGGCTGATCATAGGAACGTGACTGATCACCCGGAGCGCTGGCGTTTTCCGCTCACCCAACTGCAGCTGCGCCAGCTGTGGACCTACCGCGATGGCGACCTCACGGTCAAGGGATACCGGTTTCCCCGTGGCACCGCCCAGGCCGGGAGCTGGGCGCTGGCCGACCAGGACACCGGGAACGCCGCGGGCGTGGTTCCGGCGGGGGAGTTCTCGCGCCGCTTCGATCCGGTGGACGTGTTCGCCGACGTACCCAGCTTCCCCACCTACCTGGGCACGGTCCGCGCGCCGGACGGTACCGCGCTGGTGGATCTGATCCTGGACCGCAACCCGTTCATGCTGGCCAGCGGGCCCCGCCGGACGGCCAGGCCGCACGCGCTGATCGTGCCCCGCAGCCACCGGGACGGATGGTCATCGGCCACGGCGCAGGAACTGGCGGCCCGTCATACCGCGATGACCCTGATCGCCGCCTGGTACCGCCACCTGGACGGTGGCCGTGTCGTGTTCGCCGCCAACGACAGCGGACCCAACCTCGACTACCTGGACGACCTGGAGGCCCGGGGCGGGACTCCCGCCGGCCGCGGCGCCGGTGAGGTCAGGACCAGGAATCCCCGGCAGGACGTGCAGCACGCCCACCTGCACGGGTTCTATCTCGAAGGTGCCGCGACGCAGAACCGCGAGTGCCCGGAGCACCAGGGCGGTCCCGTCACGGCCGAGGGCCAGCGGGCGTTTCCGGCCGCGCCCGGGGGCGACGCCGTGCGGGTGGACCCGGACGGGACGGAGTTCCCGGCCCGAGTTCGCCGGGCCGCACAGCCGTGGGGCGGCAGTTACTGCTCCTACCAGCTGGGCGCCGATGGCCCATTCTGGGTCATGGCCGCCCTGGGGCCGGCCCAGGATGATTTCAACCGGCGGCTGGCCCGGGCCGATGGCCTTCAGGCCGGGCCCGACCCGAAGCTGGGCGGCGCCGTCAACCTGATGCGGCCCAGCCTGGCCGATGCGGGCCGTCTCCATGCGGCGCAGCAGGCCACGGCCGCGCAGCGGGCGGATTTCCATGCCTGGTTCGCTCACCATGGCTGGCCAGCGGGGTTTAGCATGCCGGTTTAGCTGTTCTGGCAGCTCCGGGGCATAGCCGGTACGGGGAGGGCGCGGCCGTTGACTCGCCTGGCGATCACCAAGGACGTCCTGTCGGCGTTCGCCCGGCTGGACCGGAACGTTCAGGGCGCCGTTCAGTCAGCGATCACCGGCTTCGCCGGCGCGGACGACGGTGAGGCGTTGCTGCTGAAGGTGCCGGGCAGCCTGGATGACCGGATCCGCCTGTTCCGCGTGGACGGCCCGCTGTACGGCGCCGTGCTCGTCCCGGACCGCGGTGACACCTACTGCCTGCTCACGATCCTGCCCCTGGACCAGGCGGTCAGGTACGCGGCCAGCCATCGCGTCAGCGTCAACCAGGCCACCGGCGTGCTGGAGGTGTCCAACCCGGGCGCCCTCCAGCAGGTCCGGCCTTCCCTGCAGGCGATGGCCGGCCCCGCCGATGCGCGGCGGCTGTTCGCCGACGTCAGTGACGCCGACCTGACCCGGCTGGGTATCGACACCGCCATCCGGCAGCTGGTCCGGCTCCTGGTCAGCGACACCGACCTGGATGCGCTCCAGTCCATGCTGCCGGTGGCGCAGTACACCGCGCTGCACGCACTGGCCAGCGGGATGACGGTCGACGAAGCCCACGCCGAGGCGGCCCACCGCCTGGCCGGCGGCACCGCGGGCGACCGGTTCGACCCTGGTGATCTGGTCTCCGCCATGGAACGGAGCCCCGGCCAGGTCGTGTTCGTGCCGGACCAGGAGGAACTGCAGGACATCCTGGCCCATCCCTTCGCGGCCTGGCGCACGTTCCTGCACCCCAGCCAGCGCGAAGTCGCCTTCCGGCCCAGCTACAGCGGTGCCGCCCAGGTCACCGGCGGTCCCGGGACCGGCAAGACGGTGACCGTCCTGCACCGCGCGGCCTTTCTGGCCGCAGACGCCGACGCCTTGTTCAGGTGGGCCAGGCCCGGCTCCCCCGAGCGGCCGGCTCCCGGGCCTGATGCGGCGCCGATTCTGCTGACCACCTTCAACGGCAACCTCGCTGACGCCCTGCGGGCCCAGCTCGGCCTGCTGATCCGTGACCCCGCCGGTCGCCCCCAGGTCCAGGTCTGCAACATCGACCGGCTGGCGTACAGCATCGTCACGCAGGCCCGCGGCGCTCCGGTCATCGCGGACGAACGAGTGCTTCGCGCCCGCTGGGCCCAGGCCGCGGCGGCCTTCGGCCGGGGTCTCGCCCCGGCCTTCCTCAAGCACGAGTGGGAGCAGGTCATCCTGGCCCAGGACCTGCGGCGCGAGGAGGACTACCTGGCCTGCCCGCGTAGTGGCCGCGGGCGCCCGCTGACCAGAGCCCAGCGCAGCCGGGCGTGGCTGGCCGCCCAGCAGGTCACGGCCGAGCTGGCCGCTGACCGCCAGGCCACCCACCTGCAGCTGGCCAATGAGGCCGCGGAGCTGCTCCGGGAGGCCGGGGCGCCGCGCTACCGGCACATCCTGGTCGACGAGGCTCAGGACCTGCACGCGGCCCACTGGCGGCTGCTCCGCGCGGCGGTCGCCGAAGGACCCGATGATCTGTTCATCGCGGCCGACCCGCATCAGCGCATCTACCCCAGCCGGGTGTCCCTGGCCGCCCTGCGGATCAGCGTGCGGGGCCGCAGCCGCAAGCTGTCCCTGAACTACCGCACCACCCAGGAGATCCTGGCCTGGGCCATGCCGCTGCTGGGTTCGGACCCGGTCACCGGCCTGGACGGCGAGGTCGACTCCCTGCTCGGCTACCGCTCCCCGTTGCACGGCCCGCGACCCCAGGTCCGCCCGGCCGCGACCCGCGACCAGGAGTTCGCTGCGCTGTCCGAGCGGATCCGTTCGTGGCTGGCGGACGGAATCGAGCCGGGCGCCATCGGGATCACGGCCAGATCGGCGGGCCTGGTACGGGAGGCCCGCGAGGCGCTGCGCGCGGCGGGCCTCGACACCACCCCGATCAGCGGCCGGGGTGGTGCGGCCCGGGTGCGGGCGGGCACGATGCACGCCCTGAAAGGTTTGGAGTTCCGGGCCGTCGCCGTGATCGGGGCCGAGGAGGGCGTCGTCCCGGACCCGGCCGTCATCACGGCCGACGACGGGGACCCGCTGGCCCGCACCCAGAACCTGCAGCAGGAGCGCTGCGTCCTGTTCGTGGCCTGCACCCGGGCGCGGGATCACCTGTACGTGTCCCACACGGG
>DASWVA010000289.1:0-1839 GCA_036401415.1 Streptosporangiaceae bacterium | reverse complement strand
GGCCTGGCTGGCGGAGGTGTGGGCGCCCGGCCTGGCCGTGGTGGGCCACCACCTGGTCGTCGCGGTCGAACAGGCCGCCTTCCCGGAGGCCACCGTGCTGGCCGTGCCCGCCCCGGGCGGGACGCCGGCGCGGCTCACCGTACGGGCCACCGGACAGGACGGCGCCCACTGGGAGACCACCGGACGCGGAGAGGCGGAGATCCCGTGAGCGAGCACAGTGCCCCGCCGCGCCCCGGGCCGGATACGGACCCGGTCGTGGCCGCGCTCACGGTGGCGGTCGCGGCCCGGGTGCCGGTGCTGCTGTGGGGCGCGCCGGGCACCGGCAAGACCTCGGTCATCCGGGCCCTGGCCGCCGCGGCCGGGCTGCCCTGCGAGACCGTGATCGCCTCGATCCGGGAACCGTCCGACTTCGCGGGCCTGCCGGTGGTCGTGGGCCAGGGCGTCCGGTTCGCGCCGCCCACCTGGGCCCGGCGGCTGGCGGCCGAGGGCCGCGGGCTGCTGTTCCTGGATGAGCTGTCGACCGCGCCGCCCGCGGTGCAGGCCGCGCTGCTGCGGGTGGTGCTGGAGCGGGTCGTCGGGGACCTCGAACTGCCGGCCGAGGTGGCGGTGGTCGCGGCGGCCAACCCGCCCGAGCAGGCCGCCGACGGCTGGGATCTTTCGGCTCCGCTGGCCAACCGGCTCTGCCACCTGAACTGGGAGATCAACCCGCGGGCGGTGGCTGACGGGCTGGCCGGTGGGTGGGCGCCCCCGCAGGTGCCGGAGCTGGCCGGCGGCTGGGACGCCGAGGAGATCCTGGCCCGCGGCCTGATCGGGGCCTTCCTGCGGGTCCGCCCCGCGCTGGCGTGCGCGCCGCCGTCCGACCCGGCGTCCGCCGGGCGGGGCTGGCCCAGCCCCCGCACCTGGGAGATGACCGCCCGGCTGTGGGCCGCGGCCACCGCCGCCGGAGCCGGGGGCGGCGCCCGGTCCGCGCTGGTCCGCGGCTGCGTCGGTGACGGCGCGGGGGCGGAGTTCCTGACCTGGCTGGCCGAGATGGACCTGCCCGACCCCGAGGTGGTGCTGGCCGACCCGGGCGCCTTCACGCTGCCCGAACGGGCCGACCGCGCCTACGCCGCGCTGGCGGCGGTCACCGCCGCCGTGGCCGCCGACCTCACCCCCGAACGGTGGACGGCGGGCTGGCAGGTGCTGGGCACCGCGGCCACCAGCGCCCCCGATGTGGCGGCGGCCGCGGCCCGGGTCCTGGCCCGGCACCGGCCCGCCGGAGCGGCGCTGCCGCCGGAGATCCGGTGGTTCGCCCCGGTGCTGCGCGACGCCGGCCTGCTCGGGTCATGACCACCCCGATCCCCGGGCTGGCCGGGGCCCGGTTGTGGGCGGCGGCCCGGTTCCCGTACCTGGCCAGCGGGATTTTCGCGACTCAGGTGACCGCGGCGCCCGAATCTTCCACGGTGACGGTGGACGAGCACTGGCGGCTGCGAGCCGACCCGGACCTGGCCGCCGGGTGGACTTCGGCCCAGTTCGGCAGCGTCCTGGTGCATCACGTCTGCCACCTGCTGCGGGAGCACGCCGGCCGGGCGCGGGCGCTGGGCATCCGGCCCGGGGACACCCGGGAGTGGACCCGGGCCGCCGACGCGGAGATCAACGACGACCTGATCCCGGCGGGGCTCGAGCTGCCCGGCGACCCGGTGCTGCCGCACCACCTCGGCGCGGACCCCGGCGGCCTGGCCGAGCAGTACTTCCACGCGGCGCTGGACCACGCGGGCGGTGACGCGCACGATGGCCCGCACTTTGGCAGCGGCGCGGACGGCGCGGACGCGGACTGCGGCAGCGGCGCGGACGGCCAGC
>DASWVA010000288.1:0-8966 GCA_036401415.1 Streptosporangiaceae bacterium | reverse complement strand
GCGGCCAAGTTCGGGGTCACGCTCGACCAGGCGGCACAGCTGGCGGCGGAGCTCCGCACCGATGACCAGATCAGGCTCGAGGGGCTGCACGTCCACATCGGCTCACAGATCGTGCAGACGGCCCCGTTCGGGGAGGCGGTGCGCCGGGTGTCGGCCGTCGGTGAATTCCCCGTCTACGACATCGGCGGCGGGCTCGGGGTGAACTACGTCGAGACCGACTCCGCCCCGAGCGTCGACGCGTACCTCGACGAGGTGGCCGCCGCCGCCCGGGCCGTGCTCCCCGCGGGGGCCAGGCTGCTGATCGAGCCGGGCCGTTCGGTCGTGGCCCGGGCCGGTGTCACCGTCTACACGGTGACCACGGTCAAGACGACGGGACGCACGTTCGTCGCCGTCGACGGCGGCCTGGCCGATCACCTCGATACCGCGCTCACGGGCCAGCGCTACAGCCCGATCCTGGCCGACCGGGCCAACGCCGAACCGGGCCGGACGGTGCAGCTGGTCGGCCGGCAGTGCGAGTCGGGTGACCTGCTCGTGGACCGGGCCGGGCTCAACGCGCCCGCCGTGGGCGACACGGTGGTCCTGGCCGCGACCGGGGCCTACTCCTACACCCTCACCAACAACTACAACGGCGCCCGCAGACCGGCGATCGTGTTCGTCGCGGGTGGACGCGACCGGCTCGCGGTGCGGCGCGAATCTTTCACCGAGTTTCTGGCCCTGCACGACGTGGCCAGGGAGCACGACTGGACCTCACCGGCCGCGGCAGGCGGCGATCGGTAGCGTGAGCCCATGCTGGCCGTGCTGCTCGTGGCGTTCTCACTCGGCCTGTCCAACTTCGCCGCCGCCATCGGCATCGGCGTGGCCGGGGTGGACGCCGGGACCCGGCTGCGGGTCGGCCTCATCTTCGGATTCTTCGAAGCGGGTATGCCGGTGCTCGGGCTGCTGCTGGGCCACGGTCTGGCCCGCACCCTCGGCGGTGCCGCCCACTGGACCGGCGCTGCCCTGCTGATCGCCACCGGTACCTACGCGGCGGGGCAGTCCATCCGCGCCCAGAACCGCCAGCCGGACCAGCCCCCGGCTGGGGCCGTCCCGCCCCGAACCGGGCGGTTGCTGGTCAGCGGACTCGCGCTGAGCATCGACAATCTCGCGGTCGGTTTCGCCCTGGGCGCCGACCACGTCAATTTCGCCGTCGCGGCGATCGTCATCGGCCTGGTCAGTGTCAGTTTGTCCCTGGCCGGGCTGGAGCTTGGTGACCGGCTGGGCACCAGGATCGGCTCGCGGGGCGAACTCCTCGGCGGTCTGGTCCTGGTGGCCGTGGGCATCGCGGTGGCCGGCGGCGTCCGCTGACGTCCGGGTACCGCCGGAGGTGCGGTCTGCGGGCCAGCTCAGGCTGCCCGACCTGATGTGCCACCTCCCCGATGGCGTAGAGTCGATTGGGTTTGTGACACAAAGCCGATCGGAGGCGGCACGCTGAGCGGTACCTACGGCACCGGCGTCGCCGTCGTGATTCCGGCGGGGCGCGTCCGGCCATGACCGACGCCTCACTCGACCCGGTCATCCACGCCCCGGCGCGGCTGCGGATCGTCGCGACGCTGGCTGCGCTGCCCAACGGGGACACGCTGTCCTTCACCCGGCTGCAGGACCTGATCGGGCTGACCCCGGGAAACCTGATCATCCATCTGCGCAAGCTCGAGGACGCTGGTTACGTGCACAGCGAGAAGACCGGCACCGGGGCCGCGTCCAAAACCACGGTGGCGCTGACCAGTCAGGGCCGGGCCGCTCTCGGTGATTACACCCAGGCGCTGCGGAAGCTCCTCGGTGGCCTTTAGCCGGCTGCGGGGCCGTGCGGCCCAGGTGCCGGCCCCGGTGCTGGTCCTGGGGGGTGTGGTCGGGCTGCAAGGCGGGGCCGTGGTCGCGGTCACGGTGATCCCGGTCGCTGGAATCGCGGGCACGGTCATGCTGCGGCTGGGATTGGGGGCACTGGGGCTGATCGCGCTGAGGCGGCCCGCCCTGCGGGGGCTGGACCGGCGCGCCGTCCTGCTGACCGTCGCCGTCGGGTTGCTCCTCGCGGCCCATCACCTGTGCTTCTATCTGGCCATTCACCGGCTGCCGCTGGGGGTGGCGGTGACCCTGGAATTCGCTGGGCCGCTGACCGTGGTGCTGGCCGGTACCCAGCGGCGCACCGATTTGCTGTGGGCGCTGCTGGCCGCGGCCGGGGTCGCCGGTGCGGCCGGAGTGACCAGCAGTGGCCGCATCAGCCTGATCGGCGTCGCGGCCGGACTCGGGGCCGGGGCCTGCTGGGCCGGCTACATCGTGGTCTTCCCTCAGCTGGCGTCCCACCGCGGCCGCGGTGACGGCCTGGCCCTGGCGACCGGGTGCGCGGCCTTGGTCACGGTGCCGTTCTGGCTGGCCAGCCACCCGGGCCGGATCTTCACCCCCCGGGCCCTGGTCCTCGGGGCGGTGGTGGCCCTGCTGTCCGACGTGCTGTCCTACAGCCTGCAGAGCGAGGCGCTCGGCCGTATGCCGGGCAGCCTGTTCAGCATCCTGGCCAGCACCGAGCCCGCGGCCGGGGCGCTGTTCGGGCTGGTCGCGCTGGGTCAGCGGATCGGCCTGTGGCAGTGGGCCGGGATGCTCGCCGTGGTCGCCGCGTCGATCGGCGCCACCGCCGCCCGGCGACGTACGCTACTGGACGTGCCGGGGAAAGATGAACCGCTGATGGGACTGCTGCGGTATGTGCGGGAGCAGCGGTGGGTCACGCCGAGCGTGCTGCTCATCGTGATCGGGGCGTTCACGCTCAGCGCGCACGGCCGGGGCCACTCGCTGTTCTGGGCCGGGATCCTGCTGTGCGCGGCCGGGGTGCTGACCGCGGTCGTGGGGTACCTGAGCCAGCGGCCAGGACGGGACAAGGACGAGGGCGGCCGCCCGGCCTGACTGGCCGGCCGGGCGGCCACGGCCCGTGGTGGTTACCGGACCGCGCGGTCACGGCGCCGCCGGGGCGTCAGGCCAGCGAGATCTGGCCGCCGGCCACGTCGATCTTCTTCGCGGGCAGCGGCTTCGGGGCCGGCCCCGCCACGACACTGGCGTCCTTGATGCTGTACTTGCTGCCGTGGCAGGGGCAGTCGATCGTGCCGTCCGCGACCCGGTCCACGATGCAGCCGAGATGGGTGCAGACCGCGCTGAAACCCTTGAACTCCCCGGCGGTGGGCTGGGTCACCACGACCTTGGCCGAGGTGAAGACCTTGCCCCCGCCCACCGGGACCTCACTGGCGGCACCGAGCGCGGTACCGCCGCCGGAGGCCGGGCTGCTGGCCGCCGCCGAAGCACCGGGCGTCCCGGCGGCTGAACTGCCCGCGGGGGCGGCGCTGGCCGGGCCGGCCGTCTTTCCGCTGCTCCCGCCGCAGGCGGCCAGGGTGGCGGCCAGGCCAGCGGCACCAATGCCGGCCAGGGCACCACGCCGGGTGGTTTCCCTGCTTACGTGGGCGTCCTCAGTCACGCTGTGACCTCCGTGTCGATGGCAGCTGCCGGTGTATCCCCTAACTACGGGCCACCGGCCCGATCAGATTGCCACCAGCCGGGTGACCGGGGTCACGTTGGCCGAGCGGGCGTCAGGTCAGCCCACGGGAACGCGGCCGTCGTAGGTGTCGCGGGCTGCGGCGACGTCGGCGATGTGCTCCTCGGCCCACGCTTGCAGCCCGCTGACCAGTCCGAGCAGACTGCGGCCGAGGGCGGTCAGGCCGTACTCCACGTGCGGCGGGACCACCGGGAACACGGTCCGGGTGATCATGCCGTCCCGCTCCAGGGCCCGCAGGGTCTGGGTGAGCATCTTCGGGCTGACCCCCTCGATCAGGCCGGCCAGCTCGCTGTAGCGGCGCGGCCCGTCCGCGAGCGACGCGATGATGAGCACGCTCCAGGTGTCGCCGATCCGGTCCAGGATCTGGCGGCTGGGGCAGTCCTTGGCGTACGCACCGTTGATCATCTGCTAACTATCCCTCAGGTATGTACTGCACTTCAAGGTGCCTACTCTCCGGGGGGAAGTATGCAGCCAGGGGCACAGTTGGGCCAGACGTCGGCCGATGTACGGCCGGGCTCACCGTGCGACTCAGCCAAGGAGTGCTCCCATGACCCTCGCCGTGACCGGTGCCACCGGCCCCTTCGGCCGCCACGCCGTCGAAACCCTGCTCCGCCTCGGCATCCCGGCCGGGCAGATCATCGCCATCGGCCGCGACCCTGGAAAGCTGGACGACCTGCGTACGCTCGGCGTGACGGTGCGGTTCGGCGACTACAACGACCCGGCGTCGCTGCGGGCCGCGTTCGCCGGGGTGGACCGGCTGCTGTTTGTCTCCGGCAGTGAGGTCGGGCAGCGGATCCGGCAGCACCAGGCGGTGGTGGACGCGGCCCAGGAGGCCGGTGTCGGCCTGGTCGTGTACACCAGCTTGCCGAAAGCTGACACCTCTACCATGATGCTGGCCGAGGAACACCAGGCCACCGAGCGGGCGCTGATCGCCTCGGGTATCCCGTACGCCTTCCTGCGCAACGGCTGGTACCTGGAGAACTACACCCGCCAGCTCCCGGCGATGCTGGAGCACGGCCTGTTCGGCGCGGCCGGCCCGGGCCAGATCAGTGCCGCGTCCCGGGGCGACCTGGCCGAGGCGGCCGCCGTGGTGCTGGCCGGCGAGGGGCACGAGAACCAGGTCTACGAGCTCGGTGGCCCATCGTTCACGCTGGCTGAGCTGGCCGCGGAGATCTCCCAGCTGTCCGGCCGCGACGTTGGCTACACCGACCTGTCTGAGGACGGCTACGTCAAGGTCCTGGTCGAAGCGGGCGTGCCGGCCCCGGCGGCGGCGGTGTACGCCGACTCGGACCGGGCCGCGGCCGACGGCGCCCTGTACGTCGAGGGCGACGACCTGGAGCGGCTGCTCGGCCGGCCGGCGACGCCGAGGTCCGAGGTGCTCCGGGCCGCGCTCGCCGCACTGGCCTGAAGCGGGTCACGACCGGGGGTTAACCGCACCGGAACCCGGCCGGGACGGGAGTAACGTGCGGTCATCGGGGGTCACCGCGACAACGTGGAGGCGGTCATGGCGGGACGGCACTGGAGCGACCTCAGCCTGCGGACCCGGCGGCTGCTCATCGCCGGGGCGGGGGTGGAAGCTCTGCTGAAGCTGGCGGTGCTGGTCGACCTGAGGCGCCGGCCGGCCAGCGAGGTCCGCGGCCCGAAGCGGGTGTGGGCGCTGTCCATGGTGGTCAACTCGGCGGGGGTGCTGCCGATCGCCTACTTCGCGCTCGGGCGGCGCCGGCGCGGCTGACGCGCCGGCGTCTCCCCGCCCAGGTTCAGGGGAAGCCGGGACGGTGGCTTGACCTCGGACAGCCGCAGGTAGGTGACCAGGCGCTGGCCGCCCCGGGTGGCCAGGCCGGCCAGCACCTGCTGGAGCTCAGCCACGTCCCGGGCGACCACACTGAGCAGGTAGTCGGTTTCGCCGGCCACGATGTCAGCCGCGATGATCTGCGGTACCGCGCGTACGTGATCTTCAAAGGTCCGTTCGGACCGGGCGTCATGCCGGGACAGCGTGGCCATCACGAACAGCTGCAGCGGGAAACCCGCGGCGGCCGGGTCGAGTTGCGCGCTGATGACCCGGATGACCCCCGACTCCTTCAGCCAGCGGACCCGGTGCAGAGTAGCCGCCGGTGACAGCCCGACCATCCGGGCCAGCTCCACGTTCGTGCGGTCCGCGTCCTCCTGCAGGGCGGTCAGCAACTTCATGTCAACTTCGTCAAGTTCAACGGCCATGAAAGTAAATCTTATTTGGCTGACAACGTTAGTCAGCCAACTTTAGGTTGGCGGTTGGCACTATGAAGTATGAACACCAATCGCCGTGCGGCTGTCGCCGCCCTGGCCATAGCCGGGACGCTGTGGGGCACGACCGTGCCGCTGTCCAAGCTGGCCCTGGTCTGGCTGCCGCCCGGCTGGCTGACCGTGGCCCGGTTCGGCCTGGCCGCGGCCATCCTGCTGGTGATGGCCCGCCGCCCCGGCTTGCGCGCCGGGAGCAGCATGGGCGCCGGGAGCAGCTTGCGCGCCGGGAGCAGCATGGGCGCCGGGGGCGGGGCGCGGGTTCAGCGTGCGGTGCGGCCCGCGGCCACCCTGCTGGTGCTGGCCTCGGGCGCGGCCGGGTACGGCGGTTCGGTGGTCCTGCAGAACGCCGGGGTGGCTCTGACCAGCGTGACGCACGCGGCGCTGCTGATCGGCGCGGTGCCGGTGCTGGTCGCGGTGATCGCCGCCGTCTGGCAGCACGCGGTGGCCCGGCCGGTGGCCTGGGCCGGGTTCGGGCTGTCGCTGGCCGGGGTCGGCCTGGTCACCGGCGGTCACGGCGGTGGCGCGTCCGCTTTCGGGGACGGGCTGGTGCTGCTTTCGCTGCTGCTGTCGGCCGTGTTCACCGTGGGCCAGACCCGCGTCCTGCGGGGGCGCGACCCGATCGCGGTCACCGCCGTGCAGTTCCTCGGGGCGGCGCTGGCCGCGCTGGTGTACGCGGCCGTGGCCGAGGGTCTGCCGCCCGCCCCGCACGGGACGGGCCCGGTCATCGCCACGGTGGCGCTAGCCCTGGGCGGCACGCTGGCCCCGTTCACCCTGTTCGCCTACGGGCAGAGCCGCATCTCAGCCGAGCTGGCCGGAGCCTTCCTCAACCTCGAGCCGCTGGTCGGCGCGCTCGCGGGCGTGGTGGTGTTCGGCGACCCGGTCGGTCCGCTGCAGGCGGCCGGCGGCGCCGCCATCGTCGCGGGCATAGCCTTGAGCCTGGTTCCGCTGCTCAGCGGGGGGAGGCGGCATGCGCCAGATCGGAGCGCCGGAACGACGGGCCCGGCTCGGCCTCCGGCACCGGCTGGCGCCCGGCTCAGCGGCCACGGACCCCGCCGCCGTGGCCCGCTCGCTGGTCGCGGTGCACAGCACCGACCCGTCCTCGGTCTACCTCGGCATCCTGAGCCGGATGACGGACGGGTCGCTGTCCTGCGTCGAACGCGCGCTGTACGAGGACCGGACCATCATCCGGCTCCTGGGCATGCGGCGCACGGTCTTCGTCGCCACCCCGGACACCGCGGCGCTGATCCAGGCGGCGTGCGGGCACGCCGTCGCGGCCCGGGAACGGCGCAAGCTCCTCGGCTGGCTGACCGAGTCCGGCGTCGGCGCCGCGGGGACCGGGGGCCCGGACGGCTGGCTGGCCGAGGTGGAAGAGGCGGCGCTCCAGGCCCTGCTCGCCCGCGGTGAGGCCACCCCGGCCGAGCTGGCGGCCGACGACCCGCGGCTGAGGACCGAGATCGTGCTGGCCCGCGGCAAGAGTTATGAGGGACGGCAGAACGTCAGCAGCCGGGTGCTGTTCCTGCTGGCCGCGCAGGGCCGGGCCGTGCGCGGGCGCCCGCGCGGGTCGTGGACCTCACAGCAGTACCGCTGGTCGCCGCTGGCGAGGTGGTGCCCGGGCGGCCTGGACGACTGGGACACCGGGGCGGCCGAGGTGGCGCTGGCCCGCGGCTGGCTGCGCAGTTACGGGCCGGCGACCGCCGGCGATCTGCAGTGGTGGACGGGCTGGACCCGGACCCAGACCCGCCGCGTGCTGACCGAGTTGCAGCCGGCCGAGGTGGACCTGGACGGCGAGCCGGGGATCGTTCTCGCCGACGACCTCGCGCCGCCGCCCGCGGCCGGCCCGTGGGTGGCGCTGCTGCCCGGCCTGGACTCCACCCCCATGGGCTGGCAGCGCCGGGAGTGGTTCCTGGGCGGGCACGCGGCCCGGGTCTTCGACCGGAACGGGAACGCCGGGCCGACCGTGTGGTGCGACGGCCGGATCGTCGGAGCCTGGGCTCAGGACCCGGACGGCCAGGTCGTCTGCCGGTTCCTGGAGGATGCGGGATCAGATGCGGTACGCGCGGCCGAAGCGGCCGCGGCCCGGCTGGCCGCCACGATCGGCCCGGTCCGGCTCACCGCCCGGGCCCGGGGCAAGACCTGGTTCGAGCAGGAACTGGCCGTCCGACGCTAGAAGCGGTGCGTGGTGCGGGTGAAAGTTCCCCGGCCGGACGCGCGAACCATCGGCCGGACGTTCCGGGCCGGTGACCCGGTGACCCGGCTACTGTGGGCTGGTGCGGGTAGCGACGTGGAACGTCAATTCGGTCAGACAGCGGCTGCCGCGGCTGCTGCCCTGGCTGGACCAGCGGCGGCCGGACGTGGTCTGCCTGCAGGAGACCAAGCTGGCGGACCGCGCGTTCACCGAACTGCTGGGGGCCGAGCTGGCCCAGCGGGATTACCAGGTCGCGGTGCACGGCCAGGGCCAGTGGAACGGGGTGGCCATCGCGTCCCGGGCCGGCCTGGACGACGTGGTGACCGGGCTGGCCGGTGCGCCCGGGTTCCCCGGTCCCGAGGCCCGGGCGGTGGCCGCCACCTGCGGCGGCATCCGGGTCCACTCGGTCTACGTGCCCAACGGCCGGTCGCCCGGCTCCGAGCACTACCAGTACAAGCTGGCCTGGCTGACCGCGCTGACCGAGGTGGTCGCGGCCGGCCCGGACGCTGCGCTGGTGTGCGGGGACATGAACATCGCGCCGGCCGATGCGGACGTGTTCGACCCGGCCGCCTACGTGGACCAGACCCACGTCACGCCGCCGGAGCGGGAGGCACTGGCCCGGCTAGAGGCGCTCGGCCTGCATGACGTGGTCCGGGACCGCTGGCCGTCCGAGCAGGTGTTCAGCTACTGGGACTACCGGGCCGGGATGTTCCACCAGAACCTGGGCATGCGGATCGACCTGGTGCTGGCCAGCGACCCGGTGGCGCCGCGGGTCCGGGCGGCCTGGGTCGACCGGCAGGCGCGCAAGGGCACCGGCCCGAGCGACCACGCCCCGGTCATCGTGGACCTGGACGAGGCGCCGGACGGGGACATCGGCCCGATGGTGCCACCACCGTCGGCCCGGGCCCCGAAGCGCCCGGTCAAGCTGCCGCAGTC
>DASWVA010000287.1:0-5154 GCA_036401415.1 Streptosporangiaceae bacterium | reverse complement strand
CGCCCTGGTCTCGCCGGGCGGTGGCTCGCGCCAGCTGTTGGTGATCGGCAGCCGCCGGTCGCGGCCGAAGTTCTTATTGGTGATCTTCGGGCCGGGCGGGTACTGGCGGCGCTTGTATTCAGCCCGGTCGACCAGGGTGATGACCCGCTGGACCAGGTCGGGGTCATACCCTTTGGCGATCAGGTCACCCGAGCCCAGGTCCCGCTCCACATAGTCGTCGAGCAGCGCGTCGAGGGTCTCGTAGTCCGGTAGTGAGTCGCTGTCCTGCTGTCCCGGCGCCAGCTCCGCGCTGGGTGGCTTGGTGATCGAGTTCTCCGGGATCGGCGGCGTTTCCCCCCGCGCCTCGGCCTGGGCGTTCCGCCACCGGGCCAGCTCCCACACCAGCGTCTTGAACACGTCCTTGATCGGCCCGAACCCGCCCGCCGAGTCCCCGTACAGGGTCGAGTACCCGGCGGCCAGCTCGCTCTTGTTGCCCGTGGTCAGGACCAGGTGCCCGGCCGCGTTCGACAGGCCCATCAGGATCACCCCGCGCACCCGGGCCTGCAGGTTCTCCGCGGGCAGCCCGCTCTCCGGGAACCCGGCCGGTGCCAGCGCAGCCTCGAAGGCGTCCACCATCGGCTTGATCGGCACGGTATCCGCGTGCAGGCCCTGCCGCTGGACCAGGTCCTCGGCGTCACTGACCGAGTGGCCGGAGGAATAGCGGCTGGGCATCAGCACCGTGTAGACGTTGCCCGGCCCCACCGCGTCGGCCGCGATCGTGGCGGTCAGCGCGGAGTCGATGCCGCCCGACAGGCCCAGGATCACGGTCCGGAAGCCGTTCTTGCGGACGTAGTCCCGCACCCCGAGCACCAGCGCGTGATAGACCTCCTCGGAATCGGGCAGCGACGGCCACAGCGGCTCGTGCTCGATCGGCGGCAGCTCGCCGGCCGCCGGGATCCCGGTGGCCGGCGGTGGGAGCTCGACCGCCCGGACCGTGATCGTTGTGCCGTCGCCCGCGTCGACCCGTTCCCCGTCATGCCGCAACCCTCCGTCCGGCGCGGCGGGCAGGTCCAGGTCGGTGACGATCAGCGCCTCGGAGAACTGCGGCCCGCGGGCCAGCAGGCTCCCGTCCGCGCCGACCAGGATGGATCCGCCGTCGAAGACCAGCTCGTCCTGGCCGCCGACCAGGTTGGCGTAGGCCAGCGCCGCGCCCGCCACCCCGGCGCACCGGGCGCACAGCTCCTCACGCCGGTCGTCCTTGCCCCGCTCGTACGGTGAGGCGTTGGGCACCACCAGCAGCGACGCCTGCGCCTGCCGGGTCACCGCCACCGGGCCGCCGTCCTGCCACAGGTCCTCGCAGATGGCGATGGCCACGTCGACCGGGCCGCCGTCGGCGGTCATGCGGAACACCGGCAGCGAGTCGCCCGGCACGAAGTAGCGGTATTCGTCGAAAACCCCGTAGTTCGGCAGATGGTGCTTGGCCGTGGTGACCATGACCTCACCGCCGTACAGCAGGGCGGCCGCGTCCAGCGGCGCCCCGGCCGGCAGCCCGGTCCGCGGGGCCAGGCCTTCCCGGCGGTCCAGGTAGCCGGTCACCACGGCGATTCCGCCCAGGCCCTCGTCCGCCAGCCGGCCCGCCACGTCCCGGACCGCGACCCGGGACGCGTTCACGAACGATCCCCGCAGCGCGAGGTCCTCCACCGGGTAGCCGGTCAGCATCATCTCCGGGAACACCACCAGGCGGGCACCCTGCTCATCCGCGCGGCGCGTCCACTCCACGATCAGGTCGGCGTTCCCGGTGAGGTCGCCCACGGTCGCGTTGACCTGGGCCATGGCTATCCGCAGCGTGGGCACGGTGCCTAGCTTAGGCGGGCCCGCTGGAGGAGCGACTGCACCTCCGCCTCGTACAGCAGCGCCGGGTCCACCCCGGTCGCGGCCAGATGGTGCCCGAGCTCCAGGCTGATCAGGCCGTGCAGCCGGGTCCAGGTCAGCAGGCCCAGGTACAGCCGCCCGGTGGGCAGGTCCGGAGTCTGCGCGCGCAGCCCCCAGGCCCGGATCTGAGCCGCCAGCTCCGCCCCGGCGCCCGCCTCGTCCAGATCCAGGTCCGCGTGGCCGGCGGCCGGGCCGTCCAGCACGGACAGGAACACGTCCATGCTGCGCTGGGCGGCCGCCACCGTGCGCTCGGGATCCGGGTCCAGCCCGGACCCGCTGCTGGTCTGGAAGACCAGCAGGTAGGAGTTGGGGTGCGCCAGCGCCCATTGCCGGTACGCGTGCGCCACCGCCGCCAGCCGGGCGGCCCCTGGTCCCGGCGCCCCGTCGGCCGCCTGCCGCAGCGCATCGGCCAGCGACCCGCACGCGTCCGCCACCAGCTCGGCCAGCAGCGCGTCCCGGCTGGCGAAGTACCGGTACAGCGCGGCCGGCGACATGCCCATGGCCCGGGCGATCGCGTTCAGCGACACCGATCCGGCGCCGCCCCCGGCCACCTGGCCCATGGCCCGGTCCTTGATCTCGGCCCGCGTCTGCTGCCGCTGCCGCTCCCGCCGCGTGGGTGCTTCGGCCCGGCTCTCCACGGTCATAGCGTGACCACCTATCACTTAGTGAATAGTTGACACTCTACACCCAGCGGATTAAGTTATAGGCATTCACACATTGAAGCCTATTCACTCAACCGGGGAGTGTCATGATCATGAGCACCGATGACCAGCAGGCCAGCGTGACCGCGACCGAGGTCGTGCTGCCGGGCGTGGTCGAGCCGGGCGGGCTGCAGCTGCGCCAGCGCACGCTGGCGCCCCCGGCCGCCGGGCAGGTCCTGGTCCGGGTCGAGGCCGCCGGGGTCTCCTTCGCTGAGCAGGGCATGCGCCGTAACCGGTACCCCGGCCAGCCGGAGTTCCCGTTCGTGCCCGGCTACGACCTCATCGGCGTGGTCACGGCGACCGGCCCGGGCGTGGACCGCGCGTGGACCGGCAAGCGGGTGGCCGCGCTGACCAAAACCGGCGGCTGGGCCAGCTACGCCCTGGTTCCCGCGGTCACGCTGGTCGAAGTCCCGCGCGCGGTGGACCCGGCCGAGGCCGAGACCCTGGTGGTCAACGGGATCACCGCCTGGCAGATGCTGCACCGCAGCGCCCGGATCCAGGCCGGCCAGACCGTGCTGGTGCACGGGGCCAACGGCGGCGTCGGCAGCACCCTGGTCCAGCTGGCCCGGCACGCCGGCGCCCGGGTCATCGGCACGGCCAGTCCCAGGCATCACGGCCAGTTGCGGGCGATCGGCACGGAGCCGGTCGACTACCACGACCCGGACCTGCCCGGCCGGGTTCGCGCGCTGGCCCCGGGTGGTGTCGACGCGGTGTTCGACCACCTGGGACTGGAGAGCGCGCGCCGCTCCTACCGGCTGCTGGCCCGCGGCGGCACGCTGGTCGTCTACGGCCAGGCCGCCGCGCGCGACACCCAGGCCTCGATGCTGCAGCTGTTCCTGCCGCTGCTGACCCAGCTGACCTTGTGGAACTGCCTGCCCACCGGCCGCCGCGCCTCGTTCTACAACGTCTGGGGCGGCCACCGCGTCAACCCCGGCAAGTTCTGGGCCCGGCTCCGGTCCGACCTGGGTCAGGTACTCGCGCTGCTGAGCGACGGCGCGCTGACCGCCCAGGTCGCGGCCAGGATGCCGCTCACCGAGGCGCCCGCGGCCATGGAACTGGCCGAGTCGCACACGGTGGTCGGCAAGGTCATCCTCGTGCCGTGACATGCTGGTCCTCGTGATCGGCGAGATCCTGCCGCCCGCCGTAGCCGCGGCGGAGGCGTTCGGGGACGACCCGGACGCCGAGGTCTTCCCCGGGGAACATGAGGCCATCGCCAACGCGGTCGGCAAGCGGCGGCGGGAATTCGCCACCGCCCGGGCCTGCGCCCGGGCCGCGCTGGCCCGGCTCGGCCTCCCGCCCACGCCGATCCTGCGCGGCGAGCGGGGCGCCCCGCAGTGGCCGCCCGGGGTGGTGGGCAGTATCACGCACTGCGCCGGCTACCGGGCCTGCGCGGTGGCCCGCCGCCAGGATGTGGTCACGGTCGGCGTAGACGCCGAACCGCACGGGCCGCTCCCGGACCGGGTGCTGACCGCGGTCGCCTCGGACGCCGAGCAGACCCGGCTGGCCGAGCTGTCCGTGGCCGTCCCGGACGTGCACTGGGACCGGCTGCTGTTCAGCGCGAAGGAATCGGTCTACAAGGCCTGGTACCCGCTGACCGGACGCTGGCTCGGCTTCGACGACGCCGCCGTCGATTTCAGCGAGAGTGGCCAGTTCTCCGCTCGTATCCTGCTGGCTGACGCGCCCATCGATGGTTTCAGCGGACGGTGGCTGGTGGCGGGCGGCCTGCTCGTCACGGCCATCGCGGTCGAAGCCTGACCGTCAGCAGGCCGGCCCTTTGGCCGCCACGACTTTTTTCAGCGCCGGCGCCGGGGAGGCCGTGAGCCGGTACCCGGGGTTGCTGGCCGCGTAGGCCACCTGGGTGCAGTTGCCCGCGTTCGCGGACGCGGTGGAGATGACGGCCTGGACCGGGGTGATGCACGCGTGCGTCCGGGTGTCCCAGGTCCAGGCCCCGCCCATCTGCTGGGTGACGGCGGGCTGGCCGTTGGTGGTGATGCGGACCAGAATGTCCCCGGACGCGTCCGGCCGCCTTTCGCACGCGCTCTGCGTGATGGCCGCCGGCATCGGGGACGTCGCCGGGGACGGCGGCCGGCCGGCCACGGAGGACTGCTCGGTGTGCACCGGGCCGCTACAGGCCGCCAGCACGATGGCCGCCGCCGCGGCGGCCACCACCCGCCCGGCCACCTGCCCGGCCACCCGCCCGGAGGAAATCGAACTGCGCAAGGTCACGCCGCGATGATCCCAGATGCTCTGCGTGACCGTCGGCTACTCGCGGTAAAACACCGGCCAGGACGGAGGCGGCGACAGATTCGAAGGCGGTGGATACGCCGCGCCGGAACGTGGCCGCCGCGAGCGACACCGCGTAACCCGGCAGAAACAACCACCCGGCACACTGGCAGCACGTATCGGGAAGGCGGGATATTGGCTGGGGGCGTCTAAGGTGAGAGGCGTGGACAGGCAGCAAGAATTCGTGCTGCGCACGCTCGAGGAGCGGGACATCCGGTTTGTCCGGCTCTGGTTTACCGACGTGCTCGGCTACCTGAAG
>DASWVA010000286.1:0-8809 GCA_036401415.1 Streptosporangiaceae bacterium | reverse complement strand
GCCAGCGCCGGGCCCAGTCCATGGTGCACCAGCTGGCCCACGAGACGGCGGGCGGCCGCTGGCTGTGCACCGGCGGCGGCGGCTACGCGCTGGCCACCGTGGTGCCCCGGTCGTGGACCCATCTGCTGGGCATCGCCAGCGGCCATCCCATCGACCGGGCCGAACCCACGCCGGCCGCCTGGCGCGAACTCGTGCGGCGCCGGACCCGCACCGAGCCGCCTGCGCTGATGACCGACGGGGCGTCCGGCGACTTCCGCTCGTTCGACGACGGGTTCGACCCCGGCGATGCGGTGGATCAGGCCATCCTGGCCACCCGGCGAGCGGTGTTCCCCGCTCACGGACTGCCACCCGGCCTTTGATGTGCGGGCCCGTCAGCCGGCTGTTCCGGACCTGATCCCGCGGCCCACCCGGGCGGGGTAAGTGATCGATGACAGCGGGGCTATTCATTAACGCAGCTCCCTCAGAACAAATAATTGTTGCTGCGCACCGCTAGTCACAACAGGAACTGCCGACCCCGCTGGCCTGCGAATTCGCGCAGAACACGGGCCGCCCGGCCGGGCCCGGGGCCTGATCGGCTGACATCGTCTCTTGCTCTTTTCCATGCGCGACTTACTCTGGGATACGTACGTGACTGGTGCGCCGAATTGGTCAAGCGTGCACGGCTCCGTGCGGAAGTGGAGCAGGGATGGCTGCGGAAACTCCTCTTAGTGACGTCAGATTTCTCACCGTCTCCGAAGTGGCCACGATTATGCGCGTGTCAAAGATGACCGTGTATCGTCTCGTCCACTCGGGCGAGCTGGAGGCCATCCGGGTCGGGCGCTCCTTCCGGGTCCCCGAGTCGGCGGTCAACCAGTACCTGCGGGACGCCTTCGTCGGCACCGGCTGAGCCTTCCGGAGGCTGGCCCATCCTCCCGCCGGCCCTGTCTCCTGCTGGTACTGTCACGGGATGGTCCGAACGGCGCGGTAACCTTCTAGACCGGGCCGATCGCCCCGCCGCCCTCGTTCGGGCGGCACGGCGCGTGGCCGTCTTCTTTCCGTACCGTTCGAGTGAGGGTATTTACGTGGGCTCAGTCATCAAGAAGCGCCGCAAGAGGATGGCGAAGAAGAAGCACCGCAAGCTGCTCAAGAAGACCCGCATCCAGCGCCGCAACAAGAAGTAGCGGCCCGGGCTCCCCGCCGCCCCGGCGCTGCGCACGCTGACCGCGTGCCGCGGAACGGTCGCGCCATCCCGCTGCCTCAGGCACCATAGGCGTCAATGTCCATCTCCGTGCTGGTCGCGTTCGCAGGCGTCCTGGTCGCGGCGGCCGGCACCGGTCTCCTCGGCGGCCAGTGCGTCCGTACCCCCCAGATCAGCTTCATCGCCTGGACCGTCGGCATGTTCGCGCTCACGGTGGCGCTGCTGACGCAGAGTATCGGCTTGACCACCGGCTTCGCGGCCTGGTCGTTTCGGCTCGTGCAGCTGTCCGCGCAGCTTGTGGCGCCGTTGATGCTGGCCTGGGGCCTGGTCGAACTGGCCGCCCGCAACGCCGCGGTCCGGTTCGGAGCCCGGCTGGCCACCGCCGCACTGGTCGTGGTGGCCGGTGTGGTGCTGGCCACCGACCCGCTGGCGGTCAGGCCGTTCGCCAGGACCTGGCCCGCGGCGTCCGTGCACTATCAGGTGATTCCGCACTACGCGCTGATCCTGGTCCACCTGGTGGTGGCGCTGGCCGCGGTGGCGGTACTGGCCGCCTGCCTGACCAGCGGCCGCCGCCGGGGGGCTGCTTCCGTGGCCGGTCCCCGGCGGCCCGCGGTGGCGGCGGTGGCCGGGGCAGCGCTGGCGCTGGTCGTGCTCCGTTTCTCCCTGCCCGGCCCCGCCTATCCCGGACTATGCCTGCTGGCGGCCGGGCTGGTCTGGTTCGGCATGTCCAACGTCGGTGACCTCACGCCCGTGCCCGCGCAGGCCGGCTCCGGTCCAGGCGAGCTGGTCGTGGCGCGGCCGCCCGCCGCCGACGATTTCGGCCCACCCGGCTTTCCGCCCGTGGGCCGGGCCGCTGCCCGCCAAGGCGGTGCTGACGGCCGCCCGGCCGCCCGTGGTGACCAGCGGCCAGGGGGACGGGACCGTCCCGGACCCGGCCGCCTGGACCGGGACACCCTGGACCGGGACACCCGGGGCTGGGACGGTCCGGACCGGCCGCGCTACCAGCCCGGCGCCCCCGGTGCCGAGCCCGCCACCGGCATGTTCGACGCATCCATGCCCGGGCTGGGGGACCTCCCGCGTCCAGCCGCCCCGGCCGCGTCCGGGGCCGGGGCCGACCTGGCCCTGCCGGTCACCCCGCCGCACGGCCTGATCGCCATCTATACGCTGCTCGAGGACAAGGTGGCGGACTTCGACCGGGTCGCGGACGAGGTCGCCGAGCAGGTACGGTCCGGCGAGCCGGACACTCTGGTCTACGTGATCCACACGGTGCCGAAGGCGCCCATGCAGCGGATCTTCTACGAGGTCTACCGGGACCGGGCCGCCTACGAACAGCACGAGAAGCAGCCGTACGTCCAGCGGTTCGTCACCGCCCGCCGCCCGTACGTGCTGGCCACCAACGTGATCGAGCTGCGGCTCAAGTACGCCAAGATCTCCCCACTGCCCCAGGCTGAGGCGCAGGCCGCTCAGGCGCAGGCCGCCCGAGGTCAGGCGCAAACCAGAACGGGCGCGCCCGCGGGGGTGAGCGCCGGGGAAGGCCCGGCCAGCCTGCCCGCCGTCCGGGCCGGGGCCGGCCGCCGTGGCCGTGCAGGCCGCTCCGGCTCACGGAACGACCCCGATCGGTCCCCGGCGTTCATACCCCGCGACCCCGGCTACCCGCCCCGGGACCCTCCGGGCTACCCGCCCCGCGACCCGGGCTCGCGTTCCCGTGATCCTGGCTACCCGCCCCGCGACCCCGGCTACCCGCCCCGGGATCCTCCGGGCTACCCGCCTCGTAACCCGGGCTATCGTGGCCGGAGCCGCGGGCCGGCGTCCCAGAACCGGGATCCCGGCCGGGCGCCGGGGGAGCCGCCGCCCCCCTCCCGGTCCGGCCGGATCTGAGCTGGAGGCAGGCCATGGAAACGGCAACGCCGCAAGAGCACCGGATCACCTTGCTGAGCAGGCCGGGCTGTCATCTGTGCGACGACGCCCGGGCGGTCATCACCCGGGTGGCCACCGACCTCGGCGTGCCCTGGGACGAGCGCGACATCACCGCGTCCGAACGTGACCTGGCCGAGTACTGGGACAAGATTCCGGTCACCATGGTGGACGGCGTGCTGCACGATTTCTGGCGGGTCAGCGAGGACCGGCTCCGGGCCGCGCTGGTCCGCTGACCGCCATCGCCGCGCCGCCCGGCCCCGGGCGAACGACTTTGTGCATCGGTTCACAAAGGCGTACCTTGAGAAGGAAACCCGGTTCGTGCCACCCCATCCCTGGTGGTCCACCCGGGTCTCATGGCCCACCCTGACGGTCCCCGGCCCGGCAACCGGCGGCGGGACCGTCTCGCGTCGATCCCCCGAGGAGTTCCGGCGCATGTCTCGCGGTTCTCTGCCCCAGCACGCCCCCGAAGGTCGCCAGCCACCCGCCCCCGAAGGCCACCAGCCGCCGGCCGGCCAGTTCCCCCCCGACGACCGCCCCGCCGATGACCGGCCGCCGGGTGACCGGTTGCCGGATGCGACGGTGTCCCGGCTCCCGGTCTACCTCCGGGTGCTGTCCGGGATGGCCGACCGCGGCGTGATCACCGTGTCCAGTGACCAGCTCGCGGCGGGCGCCGGCGTCAACTCGGCCAAGCTGCGCAAGGATCTTTCCCACCTCGGCTCGTACGGCATCCGCGGCGTGGGGTACGACGTCGATTACCTGATCCACCAGGTGTCCCGCGCCCTCGGGCTGACCCAGGACTGGCCCGCGGTCATCGTCGGCGCCGGCAACCTGGGCCGGGCCCTGGCCAACTACGGCGGTTTCGTCACCCGTGGCTTCCGCATCGCGGCCCTGCTGGATTCGGACCCCGGCATCGTGGGTAGCCGGATCGGGCGGCTGACGGTCCGGCACTCCGACGGGCTGGAGGATCTGGTGGTCCGGCACCAGGTGGCGATCGGCGTGATCGCCACTCCGGCCGGGTCCGCGCAGGCGGTCTGTGACCGGCTGGTGGCCGCCGGGGTGACCAGCATCCTCAACTTCGCCCCGGTCGTGCTCAACGTGGCGGAGGGGGTGGACGTGCGTAAGGTTGATCTGTCAATCGAACTGCAGATCCTGGCGTTCCATGCGCAGCGGCGGTCGGCGGAGCGAAACGGGGCGCCCGCCGATGGCGAGCTGCGTGCTGTGTCAGGTCCGGCCGGGCTACGTACCGTACCCAAGGGAGCCACGCGACTCTCCCCGGCGGCCGCGGTCGGCTCAGCGGCAGAAGCGTAGGCGGTATTTGACGTGAGTGTGCTCGTGGTGGGACTGAGCCACAAGAGCGCTCCGGTCCCGGTGCTGGAGCGGGCCGCGCTGAGCGCGGAAGCGCTGCCCAAGCTGCTCCGGGACCTGCACCACGCCGGCGAGGTGGCCGGGACGTTCATCATCTCCACCTGCAACCGGGTCGAGATCTATGCGGACGTCGACCGGTTCCACGGCAGCGTGGCGGCCATCTGTGAACTGCTGTCGCAGTACACCGGCATCCCCACCCAGGAGCTGACCGGGCACCTGTACGTCCACTACGAAGACCGTGCGGTCAAGCACCTGCTCAACGTGGCGGCCGGGCTGGACTCCATGGTGGTCGGCGAAGGCCAGATCCTCGGCCAGGTCCGGACCGCGCTCAACACGGCGCGGGAGCAGGGCACGCTCGGCCGGGTGCTGAGCGAAGCCGGCTCGGCCGCCCTGCGGGCCGGCAAGCGGGCGCACGCCGAGACCGGCATCGACCGGGCCGGGGCCAGCCTGGTCAGCGTGGGTATCGAGGCCTCGGTTGAGGCGCTCGGCCGCGTGTCCCTGGCCGGCCAGCGGGTCCTGGTGGTCGGGGCCGGCTCGATGAGCTCGCTGGCCGCCACCACCGCGGCCCGGGCCGGTGCGGCTCAGGTCACCGTGGCCAACCGGACCCGGCGGCACGCGGACCGGCTGGCCGCCTCGATCGGCGGTTCGACCGCCGACCTGGCCCAGCTACCCGCCGCGATGGCCGGTGCCGACCTGGTCATCTCCTGCACGGGGGCGTCCGGCGTGGTCATCGCCGCCGGCACGGTCCGGGAGTCCCTCACCCGGCGGCCGGCGGCGGCCGCCGGCCCGCTGGTGTTCCTGGACCTGGCCATGCCCCGGGACGTGGCGGCTGACGTGGCCGGCCTGCCCGGCGTCACCGTGATCGGGATGGACGAACTGGCCGGCGCCGGCCGCACCGCGGTAGCCGGCCCGGGTGCCGCCGGCGAGGTGACCGCGGCCCGGTCGATCGTGGACGAGGAGTTCGCGGCGTACCGGTCCGCCGCGCACGCCGCGCAGGTCACCCCGACCGTGGTCGCGCTGCGGGCCAAAGCGGCCGAAGTGGTCGATTCTGAACTGGTCCGGCTGACGGGCAGGCTGCACAACGTCGAAGGACTCGACGCCCAGGCGCTCGACGAGATAGCCCGCACGGTGCGCCGGGTGGTAGACAAGCTGTTGCACGCACCGACCGTGCGGGTCAAGGAGCTGGCCGGCTCGCCGCGGGGGGACGGGTACGACGAGGCGCTGCGGGTGTTGTTCGACCTCGACCCGCGGACGGTCGAGGCGGTCATCCGCGCGGAGCCGGATGAGACGGACGTGGGCATCGCCGGCCTGCCCTCGCCGTCGGCACAGGCCCAGGAGGGGAGCCGGGAGTGAGCGTGCCCGCGATGCTGCGCCTCGGCACCCGGAAGAGCCCGATGGCGATGGCGCAGTCCGGTCTGGTCGCCCGGGCCATCACCCAGCGCACCGGGCGCCCGGTCGAGCTGGTCGGGGTGACCACCCACGGCGACGTCAGCCGGGCTCAGCTGGCCCAGATCGGCGGCACCGGCGTCTTCGTCAGCGCCCTGCGCGACCAGCTGCTGGCTGGGCACGTCGACCTGGCCGTGCATTCCCTGAAGGACCTGCCGACCGGCCAGCCCGAGGGCATCGTGCTGGCCGCGGTGCCCACCCGGGACGACCCGCGGGACGCGCTGATCGCCAGGAACGGGGCCAAGCTGGCTGATCTGCCGCCGGGCGCGTTCATCGGCACCGGGTCCCCGCGCCGCGCCGCCCAGCTGCTGCTGCTGCGCCAGGACATCCGCTGCGTGCCCATCCGCGGCAATGCGGACACCCGGCTGGGCAGGGTCGGGGCGGGTGAGCTCGACGCGGTGGTGCTGGCCGCCGCCGGGCTGGGCCGCCTGGGCCGGCTTGACGTGGTGAGCCAGATCTTCGGGCCTGACGACATGCTGCCCGCACCGGGGCAGGGCGCGCTCGCGGTCGAGTGCCGCGCCGCGGACCGGGAGCTGGCCGGGCTGCTGAGCGCAGTCGATGACCCGCTGAGCCACGCGGCGGTGACGGCCGAGCGCGCCGTGCTGGCCGCGCTCGAAGCAGGCTGCAGCGCGCCGATCGGCGCCTACGCCACCGGCACCTCAGACCATCTGCTGCTGGAAGCGGCGGTCATCGCCCCGGACGGCCGGCAGGCGCTGCGCGAACAGGGCGGTGACGCATCCGCCGCCGCGGAGCAGCTCGGCTACCGGGTAGCGGCCCGGTTGCTGGGTAGTGGCGCGGGAACGCTGATCACCGCGCCACCAGAACGTATGAACGGGGAAGACACGCAGTGAACACCACCCCAGCCTCATCCACCCCGCCCGCGGACCAGCAGGCCCGGCCGGCTCCGGCCGGCCGGATCGCCCTGGTCGGGGCCGGGCCCGGTGATGAACTTCTGCTGACGCTCCGCGCGGCTCAGCTGCTCAGCCAGGCCGACCTGGTGGTCACCGGGCGCGAGCCCGGGCCGCGGGTTCGCGAGCTGATCGCGCCCGGCGCTGAGCTGACCGTGCTGGGCGGCCCCGACTCCGCCGCCGCCGCGACCCCGCCCGACCTGGTCGCGGCGGCCCGGTCCGGACAGCTGGTGGTCCGCCTCTACGACGGCGACCCGCTGCTCGACGGTGGCGTGCCCGATGCGCTCGCCCTCGCCGCCGCCGGTGTCCGCTTCGAGGTGGTCCCCGGCCTGCCCGCGGCGACCGCCGTCCCCGCGTACGCAGGTATCGCGCTCGGCCGGGAAGCCGGCGAGGTCCGGGTCATCCACGCCGCGGAAGCCAGCCGGGTCACCTGCACCCCCGGTTCCCTGGTCGTCCTGGGGGCCGGAGCGGGTCCGGCCGACCTGGGCAAGATGCTGATCGCCGCGGGCTGGCCCGACACCACCCCGGTCGCGATCACCTGGGACGGCACCACCACCGCGCAGCAGACCGTGACCTCCACCCTGAGCCGTATCGCCGCTGACCTCAGGGCGGCCGGGGTCAGCCCGGTCAGCGCCGGCGAGGCGGTGGCCGTGGTCGGTGAAGCGGCCGCGGCGCAGCAGGAGCTGTCCTGGTATGAGACCAAGCCGCTGTTCGGCTGGCGGGTGCTGGTCCCGCGGACCAAGGCGGACGCGGCCGGGGTGTCCGAGCAGCTGCGTGAGCAGGGCGCCATTCCCGAAGAAGTACCCACGATCGCGGTGGAGCCGCCCCGGACGCCGCAGCAGATGGACCGCGCGGTGCGCGGGCTGGTCACCGGCCGCTACCAGTGGATCGCCTTCACCTCGGTCAACGCGGTCCGGGCGATCCGGGAGAAGTTCGAAGAGTACGGCCTGGACGCGCGGGCGTTCGCCGGGGTCAAGGTGGCCGCGGTCGGCGACCAGACGGCCGCCGCGCTCAAGGACTTCGGCATCGTGCCGGACCTGATGCCGGACGGGGAGCAGTCCGGCCAGGGACTGGCGGAGGCCTGGCCGCCGTTCGACGATGTGCTCGACCCGATCAACCGGGTGCTGCTGCCGCGTGCCGATATCGCCACCGAGCACCTGGTCGCCCGGCTGACCGAGCTGGGCTGGGAGGCGGAGGACGTCACCGCGTACCGCACGGTCCGGGCCGCCCCGCCGCCCGCCCCGATCCGCGAGGCGATCAAGGGCGGCGGTTTCGACGCGGTGCTGTTCACCTCGTCGTCGACCGTGCGGAACCTGGTCGGGATCGCGGGCAAGCCGCACGCGGTCACGGTCATCGCGGTGATCGGGCCGCAGACAGCCAAGACCGCGGCGGAGTTCGGCCTGCGGGTCGACGTGATGGCGCCCAGGCCGTCGATGACCGCACTGGTCGACGCGCTCGCGGAGTTCGGGGCCGGGCAGCGGGCGGCCGCGCTCGAGGGCGGGGAGCCCCTGCGCAGGCCCAGTGAGCGCCGCCGCGGCGCCCGCAAGCGGGTCCGCTAGTCCCGCCCGGGCGGGCCCGCTGGCCCGCACGCCACAGTCATCGCCCCTGAGGAGGTCCGGTGAGCGCAGGGTTCCCGGTGGTCCGCCCGCGCCGGCTACGGCGCACGGCCGCGCTGCGCACCCTGGTCGCGGAGACCGCGTTGCGGCCCGCCGACCTGGTGCTGCCCATGTTCGTCAAGGAGGGCATCACCGGGCCGCAGCCGATCGGCTCCATGCCCGGAGTGGTTCAGCACACCCGGGACAGCCTGCGCAAGGCGGCGGTCGAGGCGGTGGACGCGGGCGTCGGCGGGATCATTCTGTTCGGCATACCCGCGGTCAAGGACAGCCGGGGCTCGGCCGCCGACGACCCGGCCGGCATCGTCCAGCTCGCGCTCGGGGATCTGGCCGCCGAGGTCGGCGACCGGACCGTGCTCCTGGCCGACCTGTGCCTGGACGAG
>DASWVA010000285.1:0-4905 GCA_036401415.1 Streptosporangiaceae bacterium | reverse complement strand
GCCCGCGGCGTCCGGGCGGGCCGCGGGCCGGTCGCTGGCCACCGTGCCGGCGGGGGTCCACTGGCGAGCGTGCTCCACGATGACCGGCGCGACCTTTTCCTTGGTCCGCACCAGGTAGTGCTTGTACACCGCGAAGCCCGCGGTGCTGGCCCCGCTGCCGACGGCGGTGCCGATGATCGTCCCGCCGTCGCCCATGTAGGACGTCAGTACGGCGCCGGTGACGGCGGCGGCCATGCTCGCGACGAGCTGGACCGTGTTGAGCTCGATGCCCGGCCGGTCGCTCATCATCCCCCTTGGCGCAGTGATCGGTGGGTTTGTGCGGTCCGGCGGCCAGGGCTCAGCAGTGAACCCGGCCCTTCTTGTCTACCTCGCTCCAGGAAGCTGGGCATGGCAAACCGGCCGATGCGTCAGCGTTCAGCCTATGCGGATCAAATAACGTCAGGACCGTGATGAACGGCAGCGAGTTCGACGTGCAGGTACTCGGCGCCGGCGTGATCGGCCTGACCACGGCCATCACCTTGGCCGAAGCAGGGTTGCGGGTCAGCCTGCGAACCGCCCGCCCGCCAGGGGCTACGACCTCGGTCGCGGCCGGGGCGGTGTGGGGGCCGGTGATGTGCGGGCCGCCGGAACGGACGCGCGCCTGGGCCGCGACCGGCCTGGCTGTCTTCCGCGAGCTTGAACCCGACCCGGCCACCGGGATCAGGTCCCGGCGCGGCCGGGAGCTGTCCCGGTTCCCGGCGGACCCGCCGTCGTGGCTCGGCGATGACCTGGACTTCCGTCGCGACGACGAGCTCCCGCCGGGCTTCGTCAGCGGCTGGCGTTACACCGCCCCGGTGATCGCCATGCCGGTGTACCTGGAGTACCTGGCGGGCCGCCTGGCGCGGGCCGGCGTGGAAATCAGCGTGAATCCGGTCACCTCACTGGCCGAAGTGACCGATGATCACCATGGCGTGCCGGTGACCGTCAATTGCACGGGGGTGGCGGCCCGGCAGCTCGTGCCCGACCCGGCCGTCCACCCGATCCGCGGCCAGATCGTGGTCATCGCCAACCCGGGGATCGAGGAGTTCTTCATCGACCACAGCCAGCCTCCGCCCGGCGTGAGTTACCTGTTCCCGCACCAGGACACCGTGGTGCTGGGCGGCACGGTGAACGAGGACGACTGGGACACCGGGCCGCGGCCGGAGATCGCCGAGCGCATCGTGGCCGGCTGCGCGCTGATCGAGCCGCGGGTGCGGACGGCACCGGTACTGACCCACCGGGTCGGGCTGCGCCCGGCCCGGCCGCAGGTCCGGCTGGAGGCGGAGCCGCTGGACGGCGGGCGGGTGCTGTGGCACAACTACGGCCACGGCGGCGCGGGGGTCACGCTGTCCTGGGGCTGCGCCGCGGAGATCACCGCCGGAGTGCTGAGCCATGAGTGACCTGGCGGGGCGGACGTTCCTGATCACGGGGGGCAACACCGGGATCGGGCTGGCCGCGGCCCGTAACTTCGCGGGCCGTGGAGGGCGCGTCTACCTGGCCTGCCGGTCCCGGGACAAGGGCGAGGCGGCCGCGGCCGCACTGACCCGTGAAACCGGCAACGACCAGGTGGGCTTCCTGCCGCTCGACCTGGCCGACCTGGACTCGGTGCGAGCTTGCGCCGAGGGTTTCCTGGCCCGGGCCGAGCCGCTGCACGTGCTGGTCAACAACGCCGGGGTGGCCGGGCGCCGGGGGCTGACCCGGGATGGGTTCGAGCTGATGTTCGGCGTCAATCATGTCGGTCATTTCGCGCTGACCGCGGCTCTGCTGGACCGGCTGGCGGACGGTGCCCCGGCCCGCGTGGTCACGGTGTCCAGCGACGCACACCATTCGGCCCCCGGCATCGACTTCGGCGCGGTGCGGCAGCGCACCCGGCATCTGACCGGGATGCCGGAGTACGCGGTGTCCAAGCTGGCCAACGTGCTGTTCAGCCAGGAGCTGGCCCGCCGCGCCGCCGGGCGCGGGGTCACCACGTACGCGCTGCATCCGGGGGTGGTCGCCTCGGACATCTGGCGGCGGATACCGTGGCCGGCCCGCCCGCTGATCACCCGGCGGATGCTCACCACCGAGCAGGGCGCGCGCACCGTGGTGTACTGCGCCACCTCCCCCGACGCGGCCGGGGCGACCGGCCGGTTCTACGCTGACTGCCGCGAAGCCGGCCCCAGCCGGGTGGCCACGCCCGAACTCGCTGAAGCCCTGTGGGAACGCAGCGAGACCTGGACCGCTGTCTAGGCTGTGGGCATGCAGATAGGTTTCGGAGCGCCGGTGGCGGGAGCCTGGGCCACCCCCACGGACCTGGCGGCCTTCGGCGCGCAGGCCGAAGAGGCGGGTTATTCATCGCTGTGGACGTTCCAGCGGCTGCTGGTGCCGGAGGGTACCCCGATGGAGCCCGTCTACCAGAGCGTGCTGGATCCCTTGGTGAGCCTGGGCTTCCTGGCCGCCGGCACCTCGCAGATCCGGCTGGGCGTGGCCCTGGTTAACATGCCGTTCATCTCCCCCGGCTACCTGGCCAAGCAGGCCACCACGGTCGACGTGCTGTCCAGTGGGCGGCTGGACCTGGGTCTGGGCATCGGCTGGCTGCCGGAGGAGTTCACCCTGGCCGGGGCGTCCATGGCCCGGCGCGGGGCACGGGCACGCGAATACGTGGCCGCGCTGCACGCGCTGTGGAATCCCGGCCCGGACGGGCTCAGCCGGTTCGACGGCGAGTTCTACCAGGTGCCGCCGGGACGGCAGCAGCCCACACCGGTCCAGCGGCCCGGCCCGCCGGTCATCCTGGGCGGCATGTCGCGCCCGGCCATGGAACGGGCCGGGCGGATCGCGGACGGCTGGATGACGTCGAGCCGGGCCGACCTGACCCGCGTCACCGACGACATCAAGATCGTCCGGACGGCGGCGGCCGCGGCCGGCCGGGACCCGGACCGGGTCCGGATAATCTGCCGCGGCGTGGTGCACGCGGGCCGGGAGGTCAGGAACGATCGCGGTGAGCGGCGGCTGCTTTCCGGCCGCTACGACCAGATCCGGGCGGACGCCGACTGGCTGGCCGAGCGCGGCGTGACCGAGCTGTTCTACGACCTCAACTGGGACACGATGGTCGGCTCCCCCGACGTCGAACACGCCGCGGCCGCAGCCCGGGCCGCCGAGATCATGGCCGCCCTGGCCCCGGCCCGGTGACCCTGGCGCGGGGGCCGGCCGGGGTCCGTGTCCTGCAGGGCCAGACGATCTCGCGGGGCAGTTACGGGCTGGCGAGCGGATCCGGGGCGTAGAACCGCACAGTCACGACCGGCTGGCCGCCGGCCCCGCGGGTCACGGCGGCCACGGCCGGGCGGTACGTGCCCCGCTGGACGCGCAGGAACGCCAGTATGGCCGACCGGCTGGAAGCGGAGGCAGCGCCGAGCTGAATCCCCCGCACCGGGACCGCGGCACTGGCGCCAGGCGGCGCGGCGTCGAAGGCCACCAGCTGGATGGGCAGCTGGCCCGAAAGTACGGACAAGATGGCCATCAGCCGGGGGTCGACGTGGCCCGCCCGGAGCGTGGACCGTGCGGCCGGCGTGGCCCGGATGGTCCGGTTCTGCAGGAGAGCCCGGCCCTCGGACGCCAGCAGCGCACGCTGGGCCGCGAGCTGCGCCGTGAGGGCCGCAGCGCCGTCGGGCGCGGTCGCGCGTACCTGCACCCGGTCCGGGCCCGCGCCGTAGCCCGCGAGCACCAGCGGCGCGTAAACCGTGGCCAGACGGGCGCCGAACTCGTTCCGGACGGCCGTCGTCGCGACCACCACCCCGGACCCGAGCGGGTCGCGCGTGGCCGGGCCCAGCGTCAGCAGCCGGGCGGCCGGGAAGCCGTCCTGCCGCAGCAGCCCGCACATCACGGGGTCGCAAGACACCGTGGTGCCCGGGCTGACCTGCCGGGTCACCCAGGCCGCCGTCTGGACCTCGCTGGCCGAGACGGGTGCAGGCACCGGACCTGGCCGGCTGACGGCCAGCGCCGCCAGCGCCGCGCCGGAAGCGGCCGCCAGCGCCAAGGCCGCGCCGAGCACCACCGTGCGCCGATGCGGGCCGGGCGGCTTGCGCCCGGCGCCCGTGGGCACGTCCGGCGCCCGAGCCGGTACCTGGCCCGGCATCCCGGCGGTCACCACTCCAAGCGGGGCAAGCTGGCTGGCGATCAGGGCGCGGACATCCGCCGCCGAGACCAGCTGCCCCGACGACTGGCTCACCCGTGCGGCGATCAGATCGGCATCGGCCCCGCCGGCCCGCATCCCGCTGGCCCGCATGCCGCCGGTCCGCATCCCGCCGGTCCCGGGCGCGGTGGCCTCCGCGACGGCCTCCGCGACGGCCACGACGACCAGGTACGGCAACCGGGACAGCGGGATCACCTGCCCGTCGGCCCGGCGGACCAGGAAGCGGGGCTCCGTGAACGCGCTGCCCGGTTCCGCACCCAGCAGGCTCAGTCCCGCGGCCGGCCGCAGCGGCCCGGGGGTGACCTGGTCCGGGCCGGCCGGGGTGCCCGTCGTCAACTGACTGCCCGCACCTACGCTCATGCGGGGTATTCGAACCGCAGGCTGGGCCGGATTGGTACGTTTTCCAA
The DNA here is from genome assembly GCA_036401415.1 of Streptosporangiaceae bacterium. Lineage (GTDB taxonomy): Bacteria > Actinomycetota > Actinomycetes > Streptosporangiales > Streptosporangiaceae > Bog-532. The sequence goes on along the minus strand of DASWVA010000285.1, from coordinate 312 downwards.
CTACTTTGCGCTAATTTCACACCCGTCCAGCTACGCGATGCGGGCGATGTCCTCGCGGTGGGCGATGGCGGCAGCCTCGGTGCGGCTGGCGACACCAAGCTTGCCCAGGATGTTGGACACGTGCACGCTGGCCGTCTTGGCCGAGATGAACAGCTCGGCGCCGATCTCGCGGTTGGAACGGCCGGCCGCGATCAGCCGCAGCACTTCCCGCTCCCTGGTGGTCAGGGCGGACAGCGCAGCCCCGGACCCGTCAGCCGCTCCCCCGGCCGCCACCGGCCCCGAGCCGGTGGCGGACCCGCCCGCAGCCGGGTC
>DASWVA010000284.1:0-4467 GCA_036401415.1 Streptosporangiaceae bacterium | reverse complement strand
GCGGATCCGGCTAGCGCGTCGGCCTGCCCGCGCAGCCAGCGGTCGAAGAACCGCTGATGCGCGCCGGTCAGGTCCGCGGTCAGCGCGTCGGCCAGCAGCCCGAACTGCCGGTCGGGATAGCTCCCGGTGCTGTTGAGGTGGTCCCAGGGGCCGATGATCAGCCGCTGGCCCTCGCGCGCCTGCTCGCTGCCGCCGCGCTGCTTGAGCCCGGTGAAGGTGCGCACGGTGCTGTTGACGAAGATGTCGAACCAGCCGCCGATGTTCAGGGCGGGCACGGTGATCTCGTCGAAGTGGCCGGCGACGGACAGGTCCTGCCAGTACTGGTCGCGGGCCGGATGATCAAGGATCTCCGCCCACCAGGGGAACTGCTTCTCCAGCGCCGGCCGGACGCGGACCGGCAGCGCCGCGAGATGGACCTCGGGCTTGACGGCCATGCCCATCAGGTCCATCAGCGCCTGCGGGTCGCCCCCGCCGGCGCCCATGGCCCGCTGCACGTCGGCCATCGCCATCAGGGTCGTCCAGCTGTGGATGGCGTGCAGGGACAGCGCGCCGCCTTCTGAGTACCAGGGCGCCGAGTAATAGTCCGTCGTGGTCACCGCGGGTGCGATCGCCTTCAGGCCGGCGCCGGCCGAGGCGGCGGCCCACTGGACAAAACCCAGGTAGGAGGGTCCGAAGGTGCCGATGTTGCCGTCACACCACGGCTGGGTGAGCAGCCAGGCCACGGTGTCGGCGCCGTCGACGGGCTCGTTGACCATCGGGGTGAACTCCCCGCCTGATCTGAAGGTGCCCCGGCAGTCCTGGTAGACCACGACGTATCCGGCTTGGACCAGCGTGAACAGGTTGGGGAGGATGCCGTAGGCGTACAGGCCGATCATGTCCTTGCCGTACGGCAGGCGCACCAGCAAGGTCGGGGCGGCCGCGCCGCCGTCCGGGATCCACACATCCGTGGCCAGCCCGGTGCCGTCCCGCATCGGCACCATGATGTCCTTCTCGACCCTGAAACCCATCGTCGCTCCCTTAGTCTCCCGGCTGCGCCGCCTCCCCCAGTGTGTGCTTGGTACCGCGTCCCTGGAAGAGGACCGCGGTAGAGAACGTGCGGACCATGGCGGCAGCCGGGCGCTTACCCAGCTGCCAGCGCAGCAGCGACCAGACCGACGGGCGCAGTCCGGTCAGCCGGAGCGTGACGCCGTGCCGCGCACATTCGGCGACCAGCAGCTTGCGGTCGACGAACAGGGCGGGATCATGCAGGCCGGGCGGCGCGGCGCCGGGAATCTTCTCGGCCACCGTGACGACCAGCAGCCGGGCCAGGGCGGTAGCGGCGATGGTGTCGACGACCAGGGTGCCGCCGGGGCGCAGCACCCGGCATGCTTCGCGCACCGCGGCGCGCAGGTCGGTGACGTGCTCGAGGATCTCGCCGGCGCAGACGACGTCGGCGCAGCCGTCAGCCAGCGGCAGCGCGGTAACGTCACCCTGGACCACGCTCTCGCCGTGCTCGGCCGCCTGCACCAGGGCGGACCTGGTCAGGTCCACGCCGGCCAGCCGGTAGCCGAGCCGGGCCACCTGCGGGGCAAGCAGCCCTCCCCCGCAGCCCATGTCTACCAGGACCGCACCAGGCCTCGCGGCCGCCGGGACCAGGTCGGCCCGCGCCCGCGCCAGCCAGTGCAGCATCGCGAAGGTGCCCCGGGGGTCCCACCACTGGCTGGCCAGGTCGTCGTACTGGGCCGGGTCGTTACGGACCCGCGTTGGTACCGGTGCCATGCCCTGATCCTTGCATCGCCGGTGACGGGCGGCTCCGCCGGTGCGGGGCCAGCGCGGACATCGCGCCCAGCAGGGCATAGGTTGGCGCCATGACCGGGGAGCGGCAGACCGCGGGGGTCGGCGCGGGCGGGGCAGGCGTTCACGGAGGTGGCGTCGGCGGGTTCCGGCCGGCTATCGCGCTGGTGCGGTCCTCTCACCCGGAGCCGACGGTGATGGTCACGGCGCTGGCCATGGCGCTGGCCATCGGGACGGGACGCAGCGCGATCGGGGTACTGGCCGTGGGGGCCGCGGTGCTGGCCGGGCAGCTGTCGGTGGGCTGGCACAACGACTGGCTGGACGCGGCGCGCGATGCAGCCGCCGGACGACCGGACAAGCCGGTGGCGGCGGGCGCGATCGGCCGGCGGGCCGTTGGGCGGGCCGCGCTGACCGCGCTGGTCGCGGCGGTACCGCTGTCGCTGGCCTCAGGCTGGCGGGCGGGGCTGGCTCACCTGGTGGCCATCGCGCTGGCGTGGGCCTACAACGCTCGGCTGAAGGCGACGCTGATCTCGTTCGTGCCGTACGCGGTGGCCTTCCCGCTGCTGGTCGCGTTTGTCACGCTGGGCGCTCCGCACGCTTCGTGGCCGCCGTGGTGGGCGCTGGTCACCGCGGCGCTGCTCGGCTGCAGCGCCCACCTCGTCAACGTCGTTCCCGATATGTCCGATGACCTGGCCGCGGGGGTCCGGGGCCTGCCCCACCGGCTCGGCCGGTCGCGCAGCGTGGCCGCTACGGTGGCGCTGCTGATGGCGGCCACCGTGGTCGAGTCGTTCGGGCCCGGTCACCCGGGCTGGTGGGCAGTGACGGCGGTGGTCGCGGTAGCCGCCGCGATCACGGCCGGGATCGTGCTGGCCCGGCGGCCGGGCTCGCGCTGGCTGTTCCGCGCCGTCCTGGTGGCCGCGGCCATCGACGTGGCCGGCTTGGTGGCCCGCGGCAGCCGCCTGTGATCATCGCTCCCCCGCGCCGGGTGAACGCGGCATGAACCAGCCCGCGCTGCCGACCCGTTCTCCTACGTGTCGTAATTGTCGTGATTGCCGTGACCTGGCGGGGGTAGGCGGGATGATCAAATGATGATCAATACCACGCGCGGGACCTTCCCCGTGATCACCGGAGCGGCCAGTGCGTGCCCGCCGTCACGGACGCAAGAAGAACTCTGGGACGGCTTCTTCGCCGCGCACTTCGGGCAGAGCCGCTGGGCCCGGCGGGTGTTCATGGCGACGGGGGTCCGCCGCCGTCACTCCGTCGTGGATCTCACTCAGGAAGACGTGTCCGGCTGGACGACCGGACGTCGGATGGAGCGGTACGTCGAGGAGAGCGTCCCGCTGGCCACCGACGCGGTGGCGCGGGCACTGGCCGCGGCCGATCGCCGGGCCGCCGATATCGGGCTGCTGGCCGTGGTCTCGTGTACCGGCTACGCCACGCCGGGTGTCGACCAGCTGGTAGCCGCCAAGCTGGGGTTCGCGCCAACGCTGCAGCGGCTGGTCATCGGCCACATGGGCTGCTACGGGGCGGTCCCCGGGCTCGGCGCGGTCGCCGATTTCGTGACGGCCAGGCGGCAGCCCGCGGTCCTGGCGTGCGTGGAACTGCCCAGCCTGCACGTCCAGCCGCCGACCGCCGACATGGAACAGGTGGTAGCGCACGCGCTGTTCAGCGACGCGGCCTCGGCTGTGGTGCTGGAACCCCCCGCCGACGGCCCGCCCGGCGGCCAGATCGGCGGGCTGGCGCTGGTGGACGTGGCCGCCTGCACGGACGCGGACGCCGCGTCGCTGATGACGTGGTCGGTCACCGACCACGGATTCCGGATGACGCTGGACCGCCACGTCCCCGACGTGCTCGCCGTCCACGTCGGGCCGGCCGTGGATGACCTGCTGGCTAGGAACCAGCTCGGGCGGGGCGACGTGGCGGCGTGGGCCGTTCATCCCGGCGGCCCGCGCATCCTGGACGTGGTCGCCGACCGGCTCGGCCTGGCTGAGGACGACCTGGCCGCGTCCCGGCACGTGCTGGCCGAGCACGGCAACTGCTCATCGGCCACGTTGCTGCTCGTGCTGGCCGAGCTCCGGCGCCGCGCGCTGCCGCCCGGGGCGCCGGTGGTGGCGATGGCGTTCGGCCCGGGGCTGACTCTCTACGCCTGCCTGCTGCGCTGCACCTGAGCGGCCCCGCAGCTGGCCTCCCGGACGAGACCCTGCTCGCCAGCTACGACAACACCGCTCGGCTATGGAGCTGATCTCACATTTATTGTCTGGGCAGCCGTGGATGTGAGGTCGGCTTGCCGGTGCTGGGTGCGGACGGGTGCCATGCTGACCCTCACCGGAACTTTCCGTTGCCTGGCCGTAGTCTCCGCTAGCCTTTCAGGGCTTTGAGTGATGCCCGACGATGAGTTTGAGGATGCGGGTGAGTTCCGCCCGGTCGGTCTCAGACAGGGGTGCGAGGAACGTTGCCTCCGCGTCCGCTATCAGCACGTCGAGTTGTTTGAGGTGGCGGCGGCCCTCGCCGGTGAGGGTGATGGCATTGCGGCGCCGGTCGGCCGGGTCGGGGGCTCGTACGACGAGGCCCCGCGTAGTGAGGTCGTTGAGGGTCGCCACCAGGTCGCTGCGGTAGATGCCGGTTCGGTCGCTGAGTCCCGACTGACTGTCCGGGCCGAACTCCTCCAATGCCGCGAGAGTGGCGTAATGCTAT
>DASWVA010000283.1:0-5079 GCA_036401415.1 Streptosporangiaceae bacterium | reverse complement strand
GAGCAGGCCCTGGGTGGCCGGGTGCTCAGCAACCAGGTCCAGTACAGCCTGGTGGAGCGCCAGCCGGAGGAGGAGCTGCTGCCCTACGCCGAGGCCCGGGGCCGGGTGGTGATCGCCTACAGCCCGCTGGCCCAGGGGCTGCTGGGCGCAAAGTACGACCGGGATCACCAGCCCGCCGGCGGGGTGCGGGCCGGGAACCCGCTGTTCCTGCCGGAGAACCTGGACCGGGCCGCCGAACTGCTCGGCGTGCTGCGCGACGTGGCCGCGGCTCATGATGCGACCCCGGCCCAGGTCGCACTGGCCTGGGTCATCCGGCACCCGGGGGTCACCGCGATCCCCGGCGCGTCCAGCGTCGGGCAGCTGGAGAGCAACGTGGCCGCGGCCGACCTCGAGCTGACCGGCGACGAGGACGCCGCGCTCCGGGCCGCCTCGGCCCGGTTCCGGCCAATTACCGGGCGTGCGGCCATTCCGAAACTCATCCGCGCCCGGCTACGCCGCTGACCGCGCCCCTCTGGCATAATGATCAGGACAATGAGCAATTCGAATTCTTCACGTTTCCCGGTCACCGTTACCCAGCTCCCGGTGACTCGCTGCCAAATTTGCTCCAAGACGGTGGCGCACCGGCCCGGCCAGGCGAGTACGGCGCTCACCGACCATTACCGCCGCGTGCACCCGGAAGCGCTGGACACCGGATCCGGCGAATAAGCCGGCCATCACGCCCGTGCGGATCAAGGCGGTCGGTTACGGCGATCCCGACGCGTCCAGGCTCATCGCGGAAGTGCAGCAGGAATACGTGGTCCGCTACGGCGGCCGGGACGATACCCCGGTCGACCCGGCTGAATTCAGCCCGCCGGCCGGCATTTTTCTCGTCGGTTACCTTGACGGGGTGCCGGTCGCTTCCGGTGGCTGGCGCAGCCACGGGACGGACGCGGAGATCAAGCGCATGTACGTCGCCCCCGCCGCCCGGAGCCGCGGCCTGGCCCGGCTGATGCTGGCCGAGCTGGAGCGCACGGCGGCCGCCGCCGGGCACCAGCGGATCATCCTGGAGAGCGGCTACCGCCAGCCCGAGGCGGTGGCCCTGTACCGTTCTTCGGGCTACACCCCGATCGCCCCGTTCGGCTACTACGCCGGCGCCCGCGGCGCGATCCACCTGGGCAAGGACCTGAGCTCGGCGTGATTCACCCGGCCACGGTCTCGATCCAGCGCAGCTGACCGCCGGCCACAGCCACAGCCCGGGCCCGGCCCCGGCGCCGTCAGGACCGGGCGCGCCCCAGCAGCCTCCGGGCGGGTTCGGGGTCGCCGGGCAGCACGGCCCGCTTGAGCGGGCCCTCCAGCCGGGCCAGGTACTCGTCGCGGGTGATGGGTTCGGCCCCGAGCGAGCGCAGGAACGGGCTGTCCCACTGGGCGTCGATCAGCTCACCGCCGGCCGCCGCGAACCGCGCGGCCAGGTCCGCGACCGCGATCTGGCCCGCGCCGGGCCGGCGGCTGAAGATCGAGTCGCCGCTCAGGGCCGGCCCCGCCGACACGCCGAACGCGCCGCCGACGAGTTCGCCGTCCGCCCACACCTCGACGCTGTGAGCCCAGCCCTTCTCGTGCAGGGCCACCAGGCTCTCCAGCAGTGGATCGGTCAGCCAGCGCGGCTCCCGGCCCTCCCGGCACGCCTGCGCCACCCGCTCGAACGCCGCGTTCGCGGTGGTCCACTCGTGCCCGCGCCGCAGCTGCTTGCGGACGTTGCGGCCCAGGTGCACCCGGTCGACGCCGATCACCGGCCGGGGATCGGGTGACCACCAGGCCACCGTGTAGGGATCGCCTGCCCCGGCGCCCGGCTCACCGACCAGGCCGATCACCCCCGCCGCGACCTGGTCCTCGTAGCGGACCTCGTTCAGCGTGCGGTGATACTCGTCCGCGGCGGGGAACGGGATGATCCCGTGCCGGTACGCGCTCAGCAGAGCGTCGGGGCGCAGGTCCGGCCCGAACGCGACCGGGCCGTCCGTTATCCCGGGGCCGGGGCGGAACGAGTCCCAGTCCCGGTACCAGCGGGGCGCCATAAGGTCCGCGGTCCCGGTGCGGCCCCCGGGTTCCCCGGTGGGGGCAGGTAGCCGTCGTGGCGGAGCCAGCCGATGTGCAGGTCCAGCAGGGCCGCGTCGACCGGCGGGAACGTGATGCCGCTGCCGTCCAGGGCCCGTTCGGTATGCGTCCGGGTGTAGGCCGGGAACACGTGCTCCAGGTACATCTCCGCCACCGTGAGCCCGGCCGGGCCGCACCGGTCCACGAACAGCGGCACGAACGGCGCCATCGGGTGCGCCGGGTCCCGCACGGCCTGCCGCAGCAGCTCATCGACCCAGGCGGGGTAGGGGATCGCCGTCACCGCGTAGCCGTGCTGGCGCAGCCGCTCCACCAGCGCGTTCAGCGCCGCCGGCCGCGGGCTGGCCAGGTGGTAGGTCCGCCCGGTGGCCTCCTGGTGGGTGGCGATGTGACGCACCGCGGCCGCGCCCAGGTCGGCGGGCACCAGGTCCAGCGGCAGGTCGATGTCCGGCGCCAGCCCGGTGTCGGCGATGAACCGGATCAGCGCACACACCTCGGTGGCGGTGTTCCAGACCCCGGTGCGGTGGTCCCCGCCCACGTCAAGCGGGCGGTAGATGGTCACCGGCAGGCCGGCCCGGCCCGCGTTCCGCAGCAGTTCCTCGGCCACGAACTTGGTCTCGACGTAGCCCATGCCGAGCTCGTCGGCGTGGGCCAGCGGGGTGTCCTCGGTCACCGCGCGGACCCCGGCCGCGCCGAACCCGGCCAGGACGGCCGTGGTCGAGATGTAGTGCAGCGGGACGCCCCGGCCCAGCCCGGCCAGCCGGATCAGTTCCCGGGTGCCGTCCACGTTGGCCGTCCGCAGCTCCTCGTACGGGTAGATGAAGTTGACCTGGGCCCCCGCGTGGTGGATGACGTCCAGGGTCCGGGCCAGCTCCGCGAACACCACCGGGGACAGTCCTAGCCCGGGCCGGGCCAGGTCACCCGCGAGCGGGACCACCCGGCCCAGGTCCAGCGGGCCGAGGCCGTACCGCAGCGCGGTGGCGGCGATCCGGTCCCGCGCGTGCGCGGCGTCCTCCGCCCGGACCAGGCAGTGAACCCGCGCACCCGGATCGGCCAGCAGCTCGCGGAGCAGGTGCACGCCGAAGAACCCGGTCGCCCCGGTGAGCAGGATCTGGCGGGGACGCCGCCAGGCCGGGGGCGGCCCCGCACCGGTCCGCACCGGGACGTTCAGTTCCGCCTCGGCGGCGAAGCCGGGGCGGGGCGGCGTGGCCGCCGCGCCGGCGCTGCCGAGCCGGCCCGCCCGGGCGTCCTGGACGGCGGCGGAGAACCCGCGCAGCGTCGGGTCGCGCAGCAGGCTCCGGGTCAGGCCCCGCACGTGTTCCCCGCGGAGGCCGAAGATCCTGCGGGCCTGAGCCATCATCTCCGCGGCCTTGAGCGAGTTGCCGCCCAGCTGAAAGAAATCGTCATCGAGCCCCGTCACCGGGAGGTCGAGCACCTGGGACCACAGGTGCGCCATCCCGGCCTGCGCCGGGGTCAGTTCCGCGGTGGCCGCCGCCCCGGGGACCGGCGGCGGCCCGGGGAGCGCGACCGCGGCCGGGCCGGGCCCGGCGTCCTCGTCGGGGGTGCCGTCCGGCCGCCGCGCGATGGCGGTGACCTGAATGAACACGTCCGGGATCATGAAGCTGGGGAGCTGGCCGGCCAGGCCCGCGCGCAGGCGGGCCGGGTCCAGCCCCGGGCCCAGCCCCGGGCCCGGCGGCCCGGCGGCCAGCGGGCCGGGCGCCGGCTGACCGACGACGTAGGCGATGAGCTGCCGCTCGCCCGGGCTGAGTTCCCGCACGGTGACCGCCGCCTCGGCCACGCCGGCGCACCCGGCCAGCGCGTGCTCGACCTCGGCCGGGTCGACCCGGTAGCCGCGCACCTTCACCTGCCGGTCGATCCGGCCCAGGATTTCGAGCCGGCCGCCCGGACTCCAGCGCCCGTAGTCGCCGGTGCGGTACATCCGGGCTCCGGGCTCGTCACTGTACGGGTTGGGCGCAAACCGCTCGGCGGTGCGGGCGGGCTGGCCCGGGTACCCGCGCGCGACGCCGCGCCCGCCCAGGTAGACCTCGCCGGCCGTCCCCGCCGGGACCGGGGCCAGGTCGGGGCCGAGCACCAGCACCTGGGCGTGCGGGAGTGGCGTCCCGACCGGAACCGGCGCGCCGTCGGCCCCGAGGTCACCGGGCACCTCGTACAGCACCGACGTGATCGTGGTCTCGGTCAGCCCGTAGGCGTTGATCAGCCGGGCCGCCGGCGCCGCCCGCTGGATCGCCCGGCAGTCCGCCGGGTCGGCCCGGTCGCCGCCGGTGATCATGAGCCGCAGCCGTTCCAGCCGCTCGTCCGCGGGCCGGGTCAGGGCGGCCAGCTGATGCCAGTAGGCCGGGGTCAGGTCGGCCACGGTGACCTGCCCGGTGGCCAGCAGGGCGAGCAGGTCAGACGGGGCGACCGGCCCGGCCGGCGGCAGGACCAGCGCCGCCCCGGCCAGCAGGGTCACGAAGATCTGCTCCAGCGAGGTGTCAGTGCTCAGCGGGGCCATTTGCAGCACCCGGTCGCGGCCGGAAAGGCGATAAGCCGTCAGGAGCTCACCGATGACGCAGGCCAGTGACCCGTGGCTGACGGCCACCGCTTTCGGTTCTCCGGTCGAGCCGGAGGTGGCGATCACGTACGCGATAGTTTCAGGGTGCAAATCAACCGCCGGGGCGGTACCCGGGTACGCCCCCAGCGATAGTTCGTCCAGGAAAACGAGCCGGGCTTTCGTTCCCGCGAACGCCTTTTCCGCCGCGCGGTTCAGCACAATGACCGCGGCGTCCGCGCCCGCGCCCATCTGGGCCAGCCGGGAGGCGGGAAGTGCCGGGTCCATCGGCATATAGGCGCCCCCGGCGGCGAGGATTCCGAGCAGTGCGCGCAGCGAATCGGGTCCCCGCGGCAGGCCCACCCCGGTCACCGTTTCCGGGCCCACCCCCAGCTCTTGCAGCGCATGCGCCAGCTGGCTGGCCGACCGCCGGAGTTCGCCGTAGG
>DASWVA010000282.1:0-6631 GCA_036401415.1 Streptosporangiaceae bacterium | reverse complement strand
CGGCCCGCGCAGCGTCACCTGGCGGCTGAGCACCGACCTGTCCGGCACCATCGGCGGCCTGCGCTCGCTGATGATCCAGGCCCTGCACCCGCTGGCCATGGCCGGCGTCGACCAGCACAGCGACTGGCGCGGTGACCCGGTGGGGCGGCTGGCCGCGACCTCCTCCTACGTCACCACGGTCAGCGTAGGCGACCGGGCCACGGCCGAGCGGGTGTCGGCCCGCGTCCGGCGCATCCACGAGCACGTCCGCGGCACCGACCCGGTGACGGGCCAGCCCTACGCGGCCGACGACCCGGGCCTCCTGCTCTGGGTGCACGCCGCCCTGGTTGATTCGACCATCGTGACCGTCCGGTTGTTCGGGGCTGGCCTTTCCGACGCCGACGCCGACCGCTACGTGGCCGAGATGGTGGCCGCGGCCGAGCTGGTCGGCATCCCGCGCGGGCAGGTTCCGGCCAGCGCCGGCGCGCTGGCCGGGTACCTGGCCTCGGTCCGGCCCCTGCTGCAGGCCACCCCGGCCGCCCGGGAGTCCATGGCCTACCTGCTCAACCCGCCCGGGCTGGACCCGGACGTCGCCGAGATCTGGCAGGACGTCCGGGAGGGCACGATCGCATCCTTGCCGGACTGGGCCCGCGACCTGTACGGCTTTCCCCTCGGCACGCCACTGACGCAGGAGCGCCGGACCGAGATCCGGCAGGCCCTCGGGGTCCTGGACACGGTGTTCCTGGCCGAACCGGGCGTGCTGGAGGCCCGGCAGCGGCTGGCGCTGCGCATGCGCGCCGCCCGCGCGGCCTGATTCGTCCGCTGATCCCGCCCGCCTGATCCCGCCCGCCTGATCCCGCCCCCTGATCCCGCCCCCTGAGCGCACCGCTGACCATGAGGAGCTTTTCCCGGCCGATGAAGAAGCAGACCCTGGCCGTGCTGGCCACCGGATCGGGCGCGGCCCTGCTCACCGCGCTCGCCGTCCGCAAACTGGGCGGACTGCGGCTGGGCCGCGGCCTGGCCGCGCTCCAGCTGGTGGCCCGCGGCGGCGCCCGGTACGCCGGGAGCGCGCCGCGGCTGTTCCTGACCGCGGGCGAGCAGCGGCAGCAGCTCCGGAACGACCTGGCCCTGCAGACCGCCGAAGACGTCGCCGCCACCCTGGGCGCGATGAAGGGCGTGCTGATGAAGATCGGCCAGATGGCCAGCTACGTGGACGAGGGCCTGGCCCCGGACGTGCGCCGCACCCTCGGCCGTCTCCAGGACAGCGTGCCCCCGATGAGCCCGGAGCTGGCCGCCGGGGTCATCGCCGAGGAGTTCGGCCGCCCGCCGGAGCAGGTCTTCGCCCGCTGGGACCCGGAGCCGATCGCGGCCGCGTCCATCGGGCAGGTGCACCGGGCCATCACCCACGACGGCCGGGCCGTCGCGGTCAAGGTCCAGTACCCCGGCATCGCCGAGACCATCGCCGCCGACCTGCGCAACGTGTCCCTGCTGCGCCGGATGCTCCGTATCACCGCACCCGGGCAGGACGTGGACGCGCTGCTGAACGAGCTGCGGGAGCGGGTCGTCGAGGAGCTCGACTACCGGCGCGAGGCTGAAAACCAGCAGCGGTTCGCCGAGTACTACGACGGCCACCCCACGATCCACGTGCCCTGGATCGTGCCCGAGCTGTCCACCCGGCGTGTGGTCACCAGCGACCTGGCCACCGGCGCCCGGTTCGCCGAGCTGGCCACCTGGTCCCAGCATGAGCGCGACCTGGCCGGGGAGACCATCTACCGCTTCGTGTTCCGCAGCCTGTACGACATGCAGGCGTTCAACGGCGACCCGCATCCGGGCAACTACCTGTTCCACGGCGGCGGGAAGGTCACGTTCCTGGACTACGGGCTGGTCAAGTACTTCAGCCGGGACGAGCTCAAGCCGCTCATGGACATGGCCCGCTACCTGTGCGTGGAGAACGACGCCGAGGCGTTCCGGCAGAGTCTGGTCGATGCGGAGTTCCTGCAGCCGGACGCGCCGGTGGACACCGAGCTGGTCGTCGAGCATCTGGCCGTGTTCTACGACACCATCCGCAAGCCCGGCGTGCTTACCATCACCGGGGACTACGCGTCGGCCGTGGTGCGCCGGTTCTTCGACGTGCGCAGCCCGCTTGCGCCCTACATCCAGGTCCCGCGCTCCTACGTCATCCTGCAGCGCATCAACCTCGGGGTCTTCGCTCTGCTGGGCGAGCTGACCGCGACCCGCGACTGGCGGGGGATCGCCGAGGAGATCTGGCCGTTCGTGCAGGCCCCGCCGTCCACCCCGATCGGTGAGGCCGAGGCCGCCTGGTACGCGGCCAAGCGCGACCGGGCGGCTTAGGGCGCAGGCTCAGAGCGGACGGCTGAGGACGCCACCGCCCGGGCCATGGCCAGCTCCATCAGGGCCGGTGCGGAGGGCAGCGGCTGCCGCTCCCCGGTGAGGCTGAACCCGCACCGCTCGTACAGCCGCCGGGCGGGCACGTTACTCTCGGTCACCCACAGGTGCACCCGCGACTGCTGGCCGCGCCGGGCCCGCTCCACGACCGCCTCGATCAGCGCCGGCCCGACCTGCCGGCCCCGCGCCTGCGGCCGGACCCACATCGAGACCAGCTCCAGCTCGTCCGGGACGTCCTGGATCGAGCCGACCAGGCCCACCGGCTGCTGGCCGAACTCCGGCCGGTAGGCCAGGATGCTGTTCCCCGACCGGGCGCGCTCCCGCCAGATCTGCTCGGGAAACGCCGCCTCCCGGGCGTAGGTGGAAGCGAACGCGTACGGCGCGTCGCGCAGTGCGTCCAGCCGGATGTCCCGCATGGCCCGCCAGTCATCCGCCCCCACCGTGCGCAGTTCGGTCATGGCTCATGGTGGCGCGCGCCCGGGCCGCAGCGCCACTGGCTTTCTGCTGCAATGGAGGCATGTGCACCGCCATCCTCGGCCTGGGCCCGGACGGGACGGTCCTGCTGGCCGGGGTCCGGGACGAATTCACTCAGCGTGCCTGGCAGCCCCCCGGCTACCACTGGCCGGACCGGCCCGGCCTGATCGGCGGCCGGGACGAGCTGGCCGGCGGGACCTGGCTGGCGGTGGCGCCCGCCGTCCCCCGGGTCACGTGTATCCTCAACGGCCGCGGCCAGCCCGCGCCCCCCGCGGGCCGGCGATCCCGCGGCGAGCTTCCCCTCCGCGCCGCCGCCGGGGAGCTGACCGGCGCCGCTGGCGAGGTGATCGCCCCCGGCCTCCTGGCTGCGTTCGATCCGTTCTTGCTGCTGGTGGCCGAGCCGGGCGGAGCCGAGCTGCTGAACTGGGACGGCGACCGGCTCAGCCGCCGCGCCTTGCAACCCGGCTTGCACCTGGTCGTGAACAGCGGCCTGGACGGTCACCTGCGGCCGGACGCGGGCGAGCACGAGACCCGGCGCCTCGAGCACCTCCGTCCCCGGCTGGCCACCGCGCCGTTTCCGCAGCCCAAGCCCGGGGTCAGCGTGGAAGAAGCCTGGGGTGCCTGGTTCGCCCTGGTCAACGGCGGCGGGCTCACCCCGGCCGACCCGCGGGCCCTGATCGTGCGGCGGGACCTGGGCGCCGGCCGGATCTGGGGCACCACGTCGATCTCGCTCGTCGCGCTCACCCCGGACGGGCTGCGTTATGACTTCACCGCCGCCCCCGGCGACCCGGCGGCCTGGCATCCGGTCGACCTCGGGTAAGGTCCCGCGCATGATCTGGCATCTGCTGCCGCTGCCCAGCTGGCAGTCCGCTGGGGACGGGCCGTACGTGCCGGGCACCACGGACGCCGGTGACGCGGTGCCGTTCGTGCACGCGTCGCCCGACGAGGCGGCCATCCTGGCCGTGGCGAACCACCGGTTCACCGATTCGGTGGTGCCGCTCGTCGCGCTGGCGCTGGACGAGTCGCGGCTGTCCGCCCCGGTGCGCTACGAGGCCGCTGACCCGGCCCCGCCTCCCGGCGTCCCCGCAGGCACGCTGTTCCCGCACGTCTACGGCCCGGTCGAGCTGGCCGCGGTCACCGAGGTCCGGTTCACCCGCCGCGACCCGGCTGGCCGGTTCACCTCGCTCGACCCGCGCCCGCCCACGGCCGAGGCCCTCGGCCTGATCCCGCACCCCGAGGGCGGCTGGTACCGGGAGACCTGGGCGGCCGGCCCGTCCTACCAGCCGGACGGCTACCCGGGACGGCGCCCGGCGGCCACCGCGATCTACTTTCTGCTCACCCCCGGGGCTGAGTCCGCCTGGCACGCCGTCCGCTCGGACGAGGTCTGGCTGTGGCACGCGGGTGGCCCGCTCACCCTGCTTCTCGGCGGCCCCGGCCCCGAGCCGGCCCCGGACCCGGCCACGCTGGGCCCCGACCTGGCCGCCGGCCAGACCCCGCAGTACATCATCCGCGGCGGCCAGTGGCAGTCCGCTCGTCCCGCCGGCGACCGTGAAGTCCTGGTCAGCTGCATCGTCGCGCCCGGCTTCGATTTCGCCGACCTCGCCTTCACCGTCAGCACCTGATCGCGATCTCCAGGCCGTCGACGCCGGTCTGCGGGGGATCGGGCAGCACGGTGTCCTGGCCGGCCGCGATCCGGCGCGCGCTCCAGGCCACGGCCGCGGCGTCCAGCACGTCGGCCGCGCTCCGCCGCCAGGCCGGGTCGTCCGGGATGTCCAGGCCCGCCGCGGCCAGTACCGAGCGTCGCAGCGCCTGCCCGGCCGGGCCGCTCTTCGGTTCCGGCAGCGGGGCGCCGGCCAGGCGGGCGAACGACAGCTCGGGATGAACCTCGTGCAGCCGCGGCCGCCCGCGCCGCCGGAACTCGCCCGCCTCCAGCAGCTTTTCCCGCAGCCCCCAGGCCTGGACGCTGAACCCCTGCCCGGTCAGGCGCCGGCACTCCGCGAGCGCGGCCTGGTAGTCCGGCTGCTGCCAGACGCTGGCGGGCGGGATGGCGAAAACTGAGCTGCGCCGCGGCCCCAGCCGCCGGCGCGCCTCCTGGTCGGCCGTCCGCCAGCCGCTGGCCAGCAAGCCCAGCGGCATGTCGATCCCGACCACCTGCCCGGGCGCCGCGCCGGCCAGCAACTCCGTCAGCGAGCCCGCGATCCGGACCGTGACCACCAGCGCGGACGCGCCGCCCGCCTCATCCGTGGTGAGTTCCACCCCGGCCCAGCCGCCCCGGCACCCATCCACTCCGGTCACCCGCATCTCACCAGTCTCGCCGGCCCGGGCCGGCCAGGCGCCCGCTCCGCAGCGGGCCGGCGGCCAGGTGTCCGCTCCGCCGCGGGGCCCCAGTTGTGTCCGTCTGGGCGGCCTGCCCAGCTCCGGCGCGTATTACCCGGGACCTGTTTCCTCTTTCAGCTGGGCCGATGATCATAAGTGTCCGGACCATACCGGCGATGGCCGAGTAAATTCTCAGAAACGGCGGTCCAGAGACTTTGCTGATGCAATTTTCAGGCTAAAGTTACGCACAGGCTGGGGGGCCGTTCCTAACCGAAAGTGGGGGGCCTCAGTGGCCGGAAAGGATCCATCCCGCCCTTACGGCAAGTACCCGCCTCCGGGAGTCGACGCCAAGATGGCGAACGTCGCGCGCGTCTATGATGCCTTCCTCGGCGGCAAGGACAATTTCGCCGCCGACCGGCAGGTGGTGGAGTCCGTGCTGCGGATCTCACCGGAGGCGCCCGCCATCGCCCGGGCGAACCGGGCGTTTCTGCGCCGGGTGGTGCGGTACCTGACTGGGGACGCGGGTGTGACCCAGCTCCTGGACATCGGCTCGGGCCTGCCCACCGCGGGCAACGTGCACGAGGTCGCGCACGAGATCAACCCGGCGGTCCGCACCGTCTACGTCGACAACGACCCGGTGGTCCACAGCCACGGGCAGGCGCTGCTGGCCGACCGGAAAACGACCGAGGTGGTGATCGCCGACGTCCGGCAGCCTGCCGAAATCGTCGGCCACCGCGGCATCCGGGACTTCCTGGACCTCAGCCAGCCGGTCGGGCTGCTGCTCATCGCGGTCATGCACCACGTGGACGACAGGGACGGCCCGGCCGCCATCATGGGCGCACTCCGGGACATGCTGCCGGCTGGCAGCTATCTGGCCATCTCCAGTTTTGCCGCGCCCGGCCCCGAGAATCCCGAGGAGCAGAGCGTGGTCCAGGAGATGGAACGTATCCTGCATGACCTGCTCGGCACCGGCTACTGGCGCCCGGCCAACGAGGTGCGGGGCTGGTTCGGGGACTGGACGCTGGTCGAGCCCGGTCTGGTGCCGCTGTCGCAATGGCACCCGGACGAGGCCGGAGGCGTGCCGTCACCACTGACTCACGGCCTCATCGGCGGTGTCGCCAGGAAAGACTGACCTGTCCGGGGCCGGGGCAATGTCACCCATTCCCTGGCGCGCCGGCGATATCCGGCTCACGTGAACGAACGGATATGAACGCCGCGCTATTGCAGCATTGATCCGGTCCCGTCACAAATCACCTCGTGGCACCGGCGCCCGTTCCCCGGCCCGCACCAGCGTGATCCCGGCCAGGATGAACAACCCGCCCGCGAACTGGATGGAAGTGGGCAGCTGGCCCAGCGCCAGCCACGCGAACGCGATCGCGAACAGCACTTCGGTCATGCCGATGAACGAGGCCAGTTTGGCCCCCAGCCGCCGGGCTGCCCCGATACCGGCCACGTA
>DASWVA010000281.1:0-3685 GCA_036401415.1 Streptosporangiaceae bacterium | reverse complement strand
CTCGAACTGCATGGCCGGCGGGATCTTGCCCCTCTCCCGGATACCCCACGGCTCGATCTCGGCCGCGGCGGCCAGCCACAGGTCCCCGGCCCGCCGCAAGATGGCCTGCCGCTCGGTGTGCGGCCGCGCGGCCCAGCCGGCCTGAGCAGCCGCGGCCACCTGGGCCGCCCGGGCCACGTCGCCGGGGGTGGCCCGGCCGGTCCGGCCGATCTCCTGGCCGGTGGCGGGTTCGATCACGGCGGCGTCCCCGCCGCTGCCCGGGGCCCAGCCGCCCAGGAAGATCTTGCCCAGCCATGCCGACTCGTCCATGAGTGCCATGACTGCGACCCTAGCGCGGGTGGTGGCGGCGGCAGCAGGCCTGCCACACTTGAGCCGTGCAGACTCTGGTCATTGATCATCCGCTGGTCACCCACAAGCTCACCACGCTGCGCGACGTGAGCACCGAGACCGCGACCTTCCGGCGGCTCGCCGACGAACTCGTCACCCTGCTGGCGTACGAAGCGACCCGGGAGGTCCGGGTCCAGCCGGTCACCGTGCAGACTCCGCTCGGCGACGCAGCCGGGGTCAGGATCGGCAACCCGCCGCCCTTGATCGTGCCCGTGCTGCGGGCCGGCATCGGCATGCTGGACGGCATGATCCGGCTGCTGCCCATGGCGGACGTTGGTTTCGTCGGCCTGGTCCGGGACGAGGAGTCGCTGGTCGCGTCGACCTACGCGGACCGGATTCCCGCCGACCTGAGCGGGCGGGAGGCGTTCGTCCTGGACCCCATGCTGGCCACCGGCGGGACCCTGCAGACGGTGATCGCGATGCTGGTCGAGCGGGGCGTGACGTCGGTGACGGCGGTCGCGCTGCTGGCGGCGCCGGAGGGCGTCGCCCGGCTGGAGAAAGCGTTCGGCGAGCAGGCCGGCCCGCCGGTCCGGGTGGTCACGGCCGCGGTGGACGAGCGGCTGGATGAGCACGGGTACATCTACCCGGGCCTGGGTGACGCCGGCGACCGGCTGTTCGGCCAGGTTTTACAGGTCCAGGAGAGCGTCCAGGCCCACGGTGAGGCCGGGGGCCAGCGTCCTGATCTTCCGGGCGGCCAGCAGGACGCCGGGCATGAAGGAGGCGCGGTCCAGGGAGTCGTGCCGGATGGTGAGGGTCTCACCGTGCCCGCCGAGGAGGACCTCCTGGTGGGCGACCAGCCCGGCCACCCGGACCGAATGGACGTGGATGCCGTCGACCGTGGCGCCGCGGGCCCCGGGCACCTCGGTGGCGGTGGCGTCGGGCGGCGCGCCCAGCCCGGCGCCCTGGCGCCCGGCCGCGATCATGCTGGCCGTGCGCAGGGCGGTCCCGGACGGCGCGTCCGCCTTGCCCGGGTGGTGCAGCTCGATGACTTCCGCGGATTCGAAGAACCGGGCCGCCTGGGCCGCGAACCGCATCATCAGCACGGCGCCGACCGAAAAGTTGGGCGCGATCAGCACCCGCACGCCGGAGGCCGCGGCCAGCCAGTCCTGGACCTGGGCCAGCCGCTCGTCCCCGAACCCCGAAGTGCCGACCACGGTGTCCAGGCCGTGCTCGACGCACCAGCGCAGGTTGTCCAGGACCACGTCGGGGCGGGTGAAGTCCACCACGACGTCGCACCGGAGCAGCGCGTCCCGCGGGTCTCCCTCGTCCACGGCGGCGGCCACGGTGAGGTCGCCGGCCCCGGTGACGGCCTCAATGACCGTGCGTCCCATCCGGCCCCGGGCGCCGAGCACGCCCACAGTGGTCAAAGTGTTCGCAGCGGTCAAAGTGTTCAGCCCAGGGCGGCGGAGAACGTGTCGGCGTCGTCGAACGGGCCGACCACGGCCAGTGCCTTCGGCCGGGCCAGCACCTCGGCCGCGACGGCCCGGATGTCGTCGTGGGTGACGGCCTCGATCGCGGCCAGCGTCTCCTCGACCGGTTCGAGCCGCGGGTAGACCAGCTCGGACTTGCCGATCCGGCTCATCCGGGAGGACGGGTCCTCCAGGCCGAGCACGATCGAGCCGCGCATCTGACCCTTGCCCCGTTCCAGCTCGGCGTCGGTCAGGCCGCCGGTCACCAGCTTGTCCACCTCACTGGTGCAGATTGACAGCACGTCGTCCGCCTTGGACGGCAGGCAGCCGACGTAGATGCCCCACATGCCGGTGTCGGCGTGCTGGGACGCGAAGCTGTAGACCGAGTAGGCCAGGCCGCGCTTCTCCCGGATCTCCTGGAACAGCCGGGAGGACATGCCGCCGCCCAGGGCCGCGTTGAGCACGCCCAGGGCGTACCGGCGGTCATCGGTGCGGGGCAGGCCCTCGCAGCCGAGGACCAGGTTGGCCTGCTCGATGCCGCGGGTCACCAGCCGCAGGCCGGTGCCGGCCTCGTGCCCGGACCCGGCGTACTCACCGCTGAGCCGGGGCGGGGCGGGCTCGGCCTCCGGCCGCAGAGCCGGGCCGAACGTCTGCGACACCTGCCGGACCAGGTCCTCGTGGTCCAGGCTGCCCGCAGCCGAGACCACCAGGTGGTCGGGGCTGTAGCGGGCCTGGTAGTGCTCGAAGATCTGGTCCCGCGTGATCGTGTTGATCGACTCCACGGTGCCGAGCACGGGACGGCCGAGCGGGGTGTCGCCGAACAGGTGCGCGGCGAACGCCTCGTGCACGGTGTCGGTCGGATCGTCATCGTTCATGGCGATCTCTTCGAGCACCACGTTGCGCTCGGCGTCCACGTCCTGCGGGCTGATCACCGAGTTGGTGACCATGTCGGACAGGACGTCGGCCGCGAGCGGCAGGTCGGCGTCGAGCACCCGCGCGTAATAGCAGGTGTACTCCTTCGTGGTGAAGGCGTTCATCTCGCCGCCGACCGCGTCCATCTCCGCGGAGATGTCCAGCGCGGTCCGCCGCCTGGTGCCCTTGAACAGCAGGTGCTCCAGGTAATGGGTGGCACCCGCGTGCGGGACGTCCTCGTCGCGGGAACCGACCCCGACCCAGATGCCGAGGGCGACGGACCGCACGGCGGGCAGCGTCTCAGTAACGATCCGCAGCCCGCCGGGCAGCACCGTCGTGCGGACGGTCGAGCCGTCGTCGGCCGGAAGGACACTCACTGGTCGCGAGGTCCCCGGTTGCGCTGACGGGTCCGCTGCGCGCCGTCCCCACCGCCGCCGCGTTCGCCGCGATCGGCGCGCTCAGGCCGGGGGCCGCGGTCGCCTTCGCCGCCGGACAGGTCCTCACCGGCCGCTTCCCGCTCGACCACCTCGACCGGGACCAGCGACAGCTTGCCGCGGTCGTCGATCTCGCGGATCTCGACCTGAATCTTGTCGCCGACCTTCACCACGTCGTCGATGTTGTCGATCCGCCTGCCGCCGTGCAGCTTGCGGATCTGGGTGACGTGCAGCAGGCCGTCCTTGCCGGGCAGCAGCGACACGAACGCCCCGAAGGTGGTCGTCTTGACCACCGTGCCGAGGAACCGCTCGCCCACCTCGGGCATGTGCGGGTTGGCGATCGAGTTGATCGCGTTCCGCGCCGCCTCGGCGGACGGGCCGTCGGTGGCCCCGACGTAGATGGTGCCGTCGTCCTCGATGGTGATCTCGGCCCCGGTGTCGTCCTGGATCGAGTTGATCATCTTGCCCTTGGGCCCGATGACCTCGCCGATCTTGTCCACCGGCACCTTGAGGGTGAGGATCCGCGGCGCGTACGGGCTCATC
>DASWVA010000280.1:0-3194 GCA_036401415.1 Streptosporangiaceae bacterium | reverse complement strand
CCGCTCGGCCACGACCTTGGGCTCACCGGTGATCATCCGGCCATCGTCCCGCCGGGCCGCGCGGAACCCGGCCGACCGGGACACCTCCAGCACCTGCTCGGGCCGCAGCGGCTCGCGGATGTTGCGCCGCAGGTTCTGCATGGTCAGCGTCCAGGCGGCCTCGAAGTCGAGCACGGCCTCAGGGTCCTCGCTGGCGAATGACAGCACGGACATGGCCGAGTACGGCGCCTGCCCCACCGCGCTGGGGGTGAACTCGCGCCGGTACTGGCGCAGCGCCTCGAAGGCCAGCTCCGGGCTCATGTGGTGCGCGAACACCGCGCTCATGCCGTTGATCGCGGCGAATTTCGGGCCGTAGGGGCTGGATCCGAGCACGAACAGCTCGGGCCGCTCGTCGACGACCGGCGCGGCGACCATGCCCTGGTACGGGTGCCCGTCGGGGAAACCGTCACCCAGGAAGGCCAGCAGCTGGCCGACCTGGACGGGGAACTCGGCCGCCGGGTCGGTGCTGATGCCCCGGCGCAGCGCGTGCGCGGTGACCGGGTCGGTACCCGGCGCCCGGCCCAGGGCCAGGTCAATCCGGCCCGGGTACATGGCCAGCAGGGTGCGGAACATCTCGGCCACCTTGAGCGGCGCGTGGTTCGGCAGCATGATGCCGGCCGCGCCGACCCGGATCCGGTCCGTCTGCGCCCCGATGTGCGCGGTCAGCAACTCGGGGGCGCTGCAGGCCAGGCTGTTCATGTTGTGGTGCTCGGAGACCCAGTAACGCCGGTACCCGGCGGCCTCGACCGCCTGCGCGATCCGCACCGCCCCGGCGATGGACGCCGAGGCGCTCTCGCCGTACTCGATCCCGACGAAGTCCAGTACACCCAGCGGCAGCGTTTCCTCAGTGGCATTCATCGTCGCTGGCAACACCCCGGGTGCGGACGTCATTCCCGGCCCGGGGCTCAGCCGGCGCCGGCGGGCGGAACGCGGCGAACGGGTTGGTCACCACCAGCGAGCGGGTCACGAAGCGGTACAGGGTCGCCGGCCGGCCGCCGGCGGAGGTGGGGCGGGCCGCTTCCCGGGTGGGCTCGATGACCCCGCGCCGGGTCAGGATGCGCTGCAGGTTGGTGGCGGAGATGGCGTGCCCGGCCGACGCGGCGTAGATGTCGCGCAGCTGGGCGATGGTGAACGTCTGCGGGGCCAGGGCAAAGCCGATGTTGGTGTAGGTGAGCTTGGCCCGCAGCCGGCCGCGGCCCGATTCGGCCAGCGACCCGTGGTCGAACGCGGCGGGCGGCAGGTCCGCCACCGGATGCCAGGCGGTGTCCGGCGGCACCTCGGACTCGTGGTCTGAGGAGACCAGGGCCAGGTACGCGGTGGCCAGCACCCGCCCGCGCGGGTCGCGCCCCGGATCGGACCGGGTCTCCAGCTGTTCCAGGTGAGCGAGGCCGGACAGCGCGACCTTGGTGGCCAGGTGCCGGCTGAGCGAGGTCCCGAGCCGCTCGTCTCCGGCCAGCGGGCCGCCCGGCAGGGCCCAGCAGCCCGCGAACGGCGACTCGGCCCGCTGCCACAGCAGCACCTGGAGGCGGCCCTGGCGGACCTGGAGCACCACCGCCAGCACCTCGTGCGCGAACCGCGGCTGATCAGTCAGCACGCTGGCATGTTATCGGCCTCTCCGGCCCGCCGGCCCTCTTCTCAACCGCTCACGCTCGCGTTTTTGACTTATAGGCGAAAACAGTTTTACACTCCGAGTCTAAAACCTCGACGGGGAGCAGGTCCACGCATGGACGAATGGGCGCGCGAAGTTCGGCGGCTGGCTCAGGACCGCGATGCGGTGATCCTGGCCCACAACTACCAGTCCCCCGAGATCCAGGACGTGGCCGACCACGTGGGTGACTCGCTGGCGCTGTCCCGGCTGGCCGCGGCGAGCACCGCCGCGGCCATCGTGTTCGCCGGTGTCTACTTCATGGCCGAGACGGCGAAGATCCTGGCCCCCGGCAAGACCGTGCTGATCCCGGAGCGCCAGGCCGGCTGCTCGCTGGCCGATACCATCACGGCCGGCCAGCTGCGCGCGTGGAAGGCCGAGCACCCGGGCGCCGTCGTGGTGGCCTACGTGAACACCTCGGCCGAAGTCAAAGCGGAAGCCGACCTGTGCTGCACCTCGTCCAACGCCGCGGACATCGTGGCCAGCGTCCCCGCCGGGCGTGAGGTGCTTTTCCTGCCCGATCAGTTCCTCGGCGCCTACGTGCAGCGGGTCACCGGGCGGCCCGGCGTGCACGTGTGGATGGGCGAGTGCCACGTGCACGCCGGGATCAGCCCGGCCGAGCTGCGCCGCAAGGCCGCCGCCAGCCCCCGGGCCGAGCTGTTCATCCACCCCGAGTGCGGGTGCTCGACCGCGGCGCTGTGGCAGACCCAGCAGGGCGACCTGCCGAAGAACCGCACCCGGGTGCTCTCGACCGGCGGGATGCTGGACGCGGCCCGGGCCACCACGGCGCCGGCCGTCCTGGTGGCGACCGAGACCGGCATGCTGCACCAGCTGCGGCAAGCCAACCCCCGGGTCAGCTGGGAGCCGGTCAACCCGGACGCGGTGTGCCGGTTCATGAAGATGACCACCCCGGCCTCGCTGCTCCGCTGCCTGCGGGAGGGCCGCACCGAAGTGCGCGTGCCGGCCCGGACCGCCGCGCGGGCCCGGCGGGCCGTGCAGGCCATGATCGGGGCCGCATGAGCGCCCGGCCGCGTTTCCTGCCGGCGGCGCCGGCCTGCTGGGAGCTGAGCGCCGACGTGGTGGTCGTCGGCTCGGGCGCCGCCGGGATGGCCGCCGCGCTGGCCGCGTCCCGGCAGGGCCGGGACGTGCTGCTGATCAGCAAGGACGACCTCGGCGGCGGGGCGACGCCGCTGGCCCAGGGCGGCCTGGCCGCCGCGCTCGGGCCGGGCGACACCCCGGCCGGGCACCAGGCCGACACGCTGACCGCGGGGGCCGGGCTGTGCGACCCGGACGCGGTGGCCACCCTGGTCCGTGAGGCCCCCGCCGAGATCACCCGGCTGGCCGCGCTCGGCGCCCGGCTGGACACGACCGCGCTGCACCGGGAGGGCGGCCATCACCGGTCCCGGATCGTGCACGCCGGCGGGGACGCGATCGGTGCCGAAGTCCACCGGGTGCTGCTGGCCGCGCTGCGGGACAGCCCGGTGCGGA
Organism: Streptosporangiaceae bacterium; assembly: GCA_036401415.1. GTDB lineage: Bacteria > Actinomycetota > Actinomycetes > Streptosporangiales > Streptosporangiaceae > Bog-532. The sequence goes on along the minus strand of DASWVA010000280.1, from coordinate 22 downwards.
TCCTGACCCGGTGCGTCGCCCT
>DASWVA010000279.1:0-3711 GCA_036401415.1 Streptosporangiaceae bacterium | reverse complement strand
CGACCCGGCCCGGCGCCTGGACCACTGGTGCGGCCAGTGCGACAAGTGCTGCTTCATCGACCTGATCCTGGCCCCGTTCCTGCCCGCCGCCGAGCTGGCCCGCATCTTCGACTCCCGCGAGCCGCTCACTGACCCGGCCCTGACGGGCCGGTTCCGGGCCCTGCTCGGGGACGCCGACCTGAGCAAGCCGTTCGAGTGCGTCGGCGAGGTCAACGAGTGCCGCGCCGCGGTCCTGCTGGCCGCCGAGCGCCCCGACCGCGCGGGCTTCGCCGTACTGGGCCAGCTGGCCGCCGAAGTCCGGATGCTGCCCGGCCGGCCGTCCACCGACGGCCTGTTCCACCCGGCCGGGGAGCACTTCATCCCGGCCTCCTACGCGACCAGGGAACTGCTGGCATGAACGGGCCCGCGTCCCCGGGCCGGCCCAAGCTGTCCTGGTCGGACCTGCGCGGCGCCCGGGTCGGCGTGTGGGGCCTGGGCCGCGAGGGCCTGGCCAGCGTGCGCAAGCTGGCCAGCCTGGGCCTGGAGCCGGTGCTGGTGGACGACCGCCCGCAGACGGTGGCCGTCGGCGGCCTGCCCGTGCTCACCACGGGATACGGGGGCCTGGCCGCGCTGGAGAAGTGCGACGCCGTGGTCAAGTCGCCCGGCATCAGCCGCTACCGCCCCGAGGTGGCCCGGCTGGAGGAGCGCGGCGTCGCGGTGGCCGGCGGCCTCGGCCTGTGGCTGCAGGAAACCGACCCGGACCGCGTGCTGCTGATCACCGGGACCAAGGGCAAGAGCACCACCGCGTCGATCGCCGGCCACCTGCTGAACGACCTGGGCGGCCGGACCCTGGTCGGCGGCAATATCGGCCAGCCTCCCTACGACCCGGAGGTGGCCCCGGTGGCTGGCGAGGCGCCCTGGGCCTACTGGGTCATCGAGGTGTCCAGTTACCAGGCCACCGATCTGCCCTCCACCACCCCGGTGGTGGCGGTCACGTCGCTCCACCCTGACCACCTGGACTGGCACGGCGGCGTCGACCGGTACTACCGCGACAAGCTGTCCATCTGCACACTGCCCGGCGCGGATCTCACCGTGGCCAACGGCGACAGCGAGCTGATCCGGGACCGGGCCGGCCTGCTCGCCTCCCGGGTCGAATGGGTGACCGCCACCGACGACCCCGATGCCACCTGGATGCAGCCGCTGAGCCTGATCGGCCGTCACAGCCGTCGCAACGCGCTGATCGCCGCCCGCAGCCTGCGGGCCATGGGGATCCCCGGAGCCACGGACGACGAGGCCCTGCGCGCGGCCGCCGCCGGGTTCGTTCCGCTTGATCACCGGCTGCAGGTCACCGGCACCGCGGACGGCGTGACGTTCGTGGACGACAGCCTGTCCACCAATGTGCTGCCCACCCTGGCCGCCCTGGACGCGTTCGGTGGCCGCCGGGTCGCGCTCATCGTCGGCGGGCACGACCGGGGTATCGACTACGCCCCGCTCGCGGCCGGCCTGCGGGACCGCCCCGCCCCCACCCTGGTGCTCACGCTGCCCGACAGCGGCGCCCGTATCCACGCCGAACTGGACGCCGTCCTGGCCAGCACCCCGTCCGAGGTCGCCGGCGTCGTCGACTGCGCGGATCTGGATACTGCGGTCGCACGCGGTTTCGGCTGGGCCCGGCCCGGCGGGGTGGTGCTGCTGTCCCCGGCCGCGCCGAGCTTCGGCCACTTCCGCGACTACCGCGACCGCGGCGAGGCCTTCGCCCGCGCCGCCGCCACCTGCGCCCCACGCCGGTTACGGCCGCCACCTGCGCTCCGCGCCGGTTACGGCCATCGCCTGAGCCTTCGGACCGGTCTACAACCCCTGGTGGCCAACTGGCTGAAAGTACTCATGGCCTGACTGCTGGTGATGAAATGTTACGAAAATTTCTGCTTACCGATTTCTTTCCGCCGGGCCCTGGCCAGCCCTTCAAACGGCACATAGCCTGACTGCACAGGGGAGGAATGCGGCGATATGGGGGACTTGTGAACTGGGGAGTATCAGCGGCCATGCACGCGGCCCGGGAGATGGCCCTCGAGACCGCGGTGCCCGCCCAGGCTGATCAGGAGACCTATCCGCGATCCGCGGTCGAGGAAGCCCCGTCGGGGCTGGCCGGTCCCCTTGAGTTCCTGCCCCAGCGCCGGCCTACCGTGCCGTCACCCGCCGGCCCCCGCCCCGGTCCCGGCCCTCGGCAGGAAATGAACCAGGGCCCGGCGCCCGCCCGCCGAGAGCCCCCCGACCTGGCCCTGCTGGACCAGGTCCTGCGCGGCCTGCAGCGCCTGGCTTGACCGCGGCCCCTCGCGGGATCGACGGTCGCGGCTCATAGGTCCTTGACGTCGATGCCGATCTGGCGGGCCAGGGCGGGCGCGATGGAGATGAGCTGCGCGGTGGTCATGATGGCGCCGCGCAGGGACTCATAGCCCGCGGTGAAGTCGAGTTCGGCCCCGCGCAGGTCGGTCCGGTTCAAGGTGACGCGGGAGAAGTCGGCCCGGGTCAGCGTGCAGCCGGGGAACTTGACCCGCTTGAGCGTCGCGCCGCCGAAGTCCGCGTCCCGCAGCAGGCAGTTCTCGAACGTCACGTCGGTCAGCGTGGTCCCGCGGAAGTTCCAGGAGTCGAGCTTGCAGTCCGCGAAGATCACCCGCTGGAAGCTTCCGTCATAAGCCTGAATACCGGCGCCCGAGCAGGCGAGGAACGTGCTGTCCAGCCAGCTCGAACCGGCCAGGTCGGCGGACAGCATGCGGACGTCGCGCAGCCACACGTCGCTCAGCCGGGCCTTGCGCAGGGCCACGCCATCCAGGGTGACGTCGGAGAACGCGCATTCCACGAACCGGGCCAGGTCCGCCTCCGACCCCTCGAGGGTCATCCCGGAGAACAGGACCCCGTCGTAGTGCCCCTCGTCCTCGAGCTCGCCGTCGCAGGCGGTGAGCAAGCCGGAGAACGGAAGGTCATTCAGTTCGCGCCGCAGCTTCATCGGGGCTTAACCTACCGACTGTGACCCAGCCCAACGATTGGAACGCCCGCATCATCGCCGAGTTCCGCGCCAACGGCGGCAAGGCCGAGGCATTCCCCGACGGCAACCTGCTCCTGCTGCACCACACCGGAGCCAGGTCCGGGCAGGAGCGGGTCAGCCCGCTCGTCTACCAGCCGGTGGACGGCGGGTACGCGATCTTCGCGTCCAAGGCCGGCGCGCCGGAGAACCCCGCCTGGTACCACAACCTGCGGGCCAACCCGCAGGCCACGGTCGAGATCGGCACGCAGACCGTCCCGGTGACCGCGCGGGTGGCCAGCCCGGAGGAGCGGGACCCGATCTGGGCCCGCCAGAAGGAACTCCAGCCCGGGTTCGCGGAGTATGAGCAGAAGACCAGCCGGCAGATCCCGGTGGTCATCCTCGAGCCCGCTCGCGGCGGACCCGGCACTCACCACCCCGGGTCCGCCCGCGGCTGACCCGGCACCCACTGCGGGCGCCCTAATGCCCTGCTGCCCCAGCGCTGAGGACTTCCGGCCTGTTTGCCGGACGGACAGGCGGGTATCGGCGCGCTAACAGCGATGCGAGAGTGGTGCTTTTGACGTGCGGTTCGAAGACTGGCGACTTGATTCGATCTGGCCCGTTGACCTTCTGGCCCGCTGCCTGGACGGCCATCGTCGGGCCGGTCACAGGATCGTTTTGACCAACGGCTCCTTCGACATGCTGCACCGGGGGCA
>DASWVA010000278.1:0-3256 GCA_036401415.1 Streptosporangiaceae bacterium | reverse complement strand
GGCACCCGGGCCGGAGCCCAGCGCCCGCAGGTACAGGCGTACCAGGTGGCCCATGATCTGGCCACCCCCTGGGCCGCCGGCCGGCCGGTCACCGGCCCAGTCGGCCGCACCGCAGCGCATCCATCCCGGGGTGACGAACAGTAGTTAACCGTGCACAAATGGCCATTCCGGTTGAATACTGGCTACGGTCTGTGCTGAGATATCCGGGATCAGCCGCATCAGCTGCCTGCGGCGGTGGGGGTAAGAGGCGTGGGCGAAGACAAGCGCGGTCCCGCACAGCGCGGGAGCATTCTCGTGGAGGAGGAACACTCCGCCACGGGTACCGCGCGCCCGCGCACCGGCAGGCCAGCTCCAGGTGGCCCGGGCCTGGGCGAGCCGGGACCGCTCAGCCCGGAGCCTCCACCCAGGACGTCCGGCCGCGAGCGCGCGCCGGGGGACCAGGCCAGCGGCCCGAATCCCGTCATCGACGCCACTGGCCCCAGCCCGGTCATCCGCAGCGTGCCCGCCGGCGACGCCGACGAGCCGGATGTGGTCGAAGTCCACCGGGCCAGCGACGAAGCCGGCCGGTCCGGCACCGCCGAGCCCGGCAGCATCGCCGAGCCGGAGCGCGCCGCACCGCCCGTCCCGGCCGCGCCGGAGCCCCGGCCCGTGCTCCGCGCGCGCGAAACCCCCGCCGCCCCGGAGCCATCCTGGGCCACGGTGCTGGCCACCACGGTCAGGCTCTGGGCCGGCCGCCGGTTCGGCCGCGTCACCGGCCGGTCGAAGCGCGCCGGGACCGTAGCCGTTCGCGGCGGCGCCGCCGAAGCCCCCCGCCCGCGCCGCGGCGGCATCCGCTGGCCACTCGTGGTGTTCGTGCTGTTCCTGGTCATCCTGGCCCTGGTCGGCCTGCAGCTGTCCGGTGCGCTGAGCGACCACCAGCCCAGCCGGCCCGCGGCCCGGCCGGGCGGGGCCGCGACCGGGCCGGGCTCGCTGTCCGCGGCCGCGGCCGCCCGGGATCGCGCCGCCCGGTGGATGGCCCAGCAGGTGACCGGGAGCAACCTGATCGCGTGCGACCCGCTGATGTGCTCCACCCTGCAGTCGGACGGGGTCGCGGCGTCGCAGCTGATGGTCATGCAGCCGACATCCACCGACCCGCTCGGCGCCGACGTCGTCGCGGCCACCTCGTCGATCCGCAGCCAGTTCGGCAGCCAGCTGGTCAGCGAGTACGCGCCCGAACTGATCGCCAGCTTCGGCTCCGGCGCCAGCCGGGTCGACATCCGGGCCGTAGCGAACGACGGGGCGGCGGCCTTCGAGGCCAAAGAGCAAGCCGATCTGGCCGCCCGCCAGGCCGCGGGCGCGCAGCTGCTGCTGGGCCACGGGTTCCAGATCCCGGCACGGGGAGCCAGCCAGCTCCGGGCCGGCCAGGTGGATTCGCGTCTGCTGGTCACCCTGGCCGCGCTGCTGTCCCAGCGGCAGGTTCGGGTCAGCTCGTTCGGTGACACCGGCCCCGGTGCGCCGGTCCGCTACCGCCAGGTGACCATCGTGAACGCCAGCGGGCAGAGCGGAGTCTTGGCGCTGACCGCCGACCTCAGCCAGGTCCGGGCGCAGCGTAACTCCTACCTCCCCGCGCACGCCGCCATCGTCCGCCTGGCCGATGGCCAGTCCGCACTGCGCATCGCTTTCGGCGCGCCTGATCAACCGGGCCTTCTGTCCGGCGGTAACTCCTGATTGACCACGGCTCCCGGTAGCGGGTGGGTCTCAGCTGCCGGGGGTCGCTCCTCCTCCCTCTGGGGTGGGCATTTCATACATAGTGAGAGGTGAGCATGATGAAATTGTTGTGCCGTTGGTTCAGATATTCCGCCGCCATGACCCTCCTGGCGGGCCTGCTTGCCCTGGTGACCGCGGTGGCCCCGGCCGCGTCGGCCGCCGCGTCAACCAGCACTGCGGCGGCCACCAGCGTGGGCTGGGTCCGGTGCGCCCACCTGTCCCCCAACACGCCCGCGGTCGACGTCTACATGTACGCGTTCGGCACCACCGCCAACCCGACGATCCTGCGGCACGTGTCCTACGGCAACGTCTCCGACTACATGGCGGTCAAAGCCGGCCAGTACACCGTGGCCATGCGGCCAGCTGGCGCCGCCTCGTCGACCAAGCCTGTGCTCTCGACGAGCTTCTCGGTCACGGCGGGCACCTCGTACACGGTGGCGGGCGTCGGCCCGGCGTCCGGGCTCCGGCTCCAGGTGTTCAAGGACGACCTGACCGCCCCGGCGGGTAAGTCGCTGGTCCGCGTGATCCAGGCCTCACTGAAGGAGCACCAGGTCACCGTGAGCTACGACTCCGATGTGCTGGCCAGCAAGCTGGCCTTCGGCTCGTCCACGGACTACTCAGCGGTCAGCCCCGGCAGCTACACGGTCAAGTTCGCCGCGTCGGGCACCGACACCTCTTCACCCGTCGACCTCGCCGCGGACACCGTGCACACGATCGTGGTCCTGGACGGGGCCGATGGCCTCAGGGTCGACAACCTGACCGACGCGGCCGGCAGCAAGGTCGCGCCGGCGGGCGCGGCCCAGACCGGCTTCGGCGGTACCGCTCCCAGGCCGCTGAGCCCCGCGCCGTGGCTGGCCACGATGGCGGCCGGGGCCCTGCTGGCCGTGGCCGGCCTGGCCAGCCTGCGCCGCACCCGGGGTGGCCACGCCGGGGCCGCCCAGTGAGCATGCCGCGCAAGCGGTTGCTGTCCGTCGCGGCGCTCACGGCCGGAATACTGGCCGTGAGCGCCGGGGCGACGGGCCTCATCGTCACCCACGGGCGGACGTCAGCGGTTCACCTGGCTTCCCGGCCCTCCACCGTGGCCGCACCCAGGTTCACGCCGGTGCCGGACCAGACCGCACAGGCACCCGGTGGCCAGTCCGGCGTCGCCCAGCCCGCGCTACCGGTCAAGCTGACCATTCCCGCCATCGGCGTGCGCGCCCCGTTCATCCACCTCGGGCTGCAGGCCAACGGCAGCCTGCAGGTGCCCGCGACCACCACGGTGGTGGGCTGGTACACCGGTAGCCCGCGGCCCGGCGCGATCGGCGGGTCGGTGGTCGCGGGCCACGTCGACTCCAAGTCCGGCCCGGGCGTTTTCTACTGGCTACGAGACCTGAAACCAGGTGACAAGGTCTACATCGGCCGAGCCGACGGGACCATCGCCGAGTTCGACGTGAACCGCGTGCAGGAGTACCCGAAGTCGGCGTTTCCCACCTCCGTGGTGTACGGGCCGGCGCCGGACGCAGAGCTT
>DASWVA010000277.1:0-2481 GCA_036401415.1 Streptosporangiaceae bacterium | reverse complement strand
ATCGTGATCTACAACTCCGGCCGTTACCGGATGGCCGGGCGCGGCTCGCTGGCCGGGCTGCTGGCCTACGGGAACGCCAACGAGATCGTGGTCGACATGGGCAAGGAGGTGCTCACCGCGGTGGAGTCGGTGCCGGTGCTGGCCGGGGTGAACGGCACCGACCCGTTCTACAACCCGGACGTGTTCCTGCGCCGGCTGGCTGAGCAGGGGTTCTCCGGCGTGCAGAACTTCCCGACCGTGGGACTCATCGACGGTACGTTCCGGGCCAATCTCGAAGAGACCGGCATGAGCTACGCGCTCGAGATCGAAATGATCCGCAAGGCCCACCATCTGGACCTGCTGACCAGCCCGTATGTGTTCTCGGCGCAGGATGCGGTGGCCATGACCGAGGCCGGCGCCGACCTGGTGGTCTGCCACATGGGCCTGACCACCGGCGGCGCCATCGGCGCGGAGACGGCCAAGACCCTGGACGACTGCGTGGACCTGGCCACGGCCTGGTCCCGGGCGGCGCGGGAGGTCCGGCAGGACGTGCTGGTCCTGGTGCACGGCGGCCCGGTCGCTGAGCCCGGGGACGCCGGCTACGTGCTGGCCCGGGCCGAAGGCCTGCACGGCTTCTACGGGGCCTCATCCATGGAGCGGCTGCCGGTGGAACGGGCCCTGATCGAGCAGACCCGGGCCTTCACCGAGCTCACGTACTGAGCCGGTGGCCGGGTCATCCACGGGCCGGGCCGCCAGCACCGGGCCAGCCGCACCGGGCCGACCGCGAAATAAAGGCAATAGGGCCGCCGGCTACTGCATAACCCCCGGGAAACTGGAAAGCGACGGCAAGTAAGTCGAGCATTGAGTTGGCGAAGCAGCTCATCGCCCGGCCTGGCCAGGTGCCGCCACGGTGGTGACCAGCAAGATCAGTTCTGCGATGGGCGGGAGAAAGCCTCCCGCACATCACCGGGAAAAGTCTTGCCGCTAACCGTTTCGGCGGTCTCGGCCAGGCTTTCCGGGCAGCAGCCGCAGACGGGGGCACGTGATCCCGGCTACGCCAGGCACTCAATACATCTGCACCACGAGGAGTTTCATGAGCAGCAATCGCAACACGGTCATCCGGTCCCTGCACGACGTCGGTGCCGCCGCATGGTTCGGTGGTTCCCTGATGGGTGCCGTGGCCCTGAACGGCGCGTCCAAGGACGTCAGCAACCCGCTCGAGCGGACGAAGATCGCTTCGACAGGCTGGGCCCGGTGGGCGCCGTTCTCCGCGGTCGCGATCGGTGCGCATCTGGTGGGCGGGGCTGGCCTGCTGCTGGCCAACCAGGGCCGGGTCCGCGGCCAGAGCGGCGCCGGCGCCAACACGGCCATCAAGGCCGCGCTGACGGCCGCCGCGATCGGCACCACCGCCTACAGTGGCGTGCTGGGCGCGAAGCTGGCCAAGACCGCCGGTGACGACACCTACACCGAAGGCGGCACCACCCCCAGTGAGGCCACTCCCGACAACGTGGCCAAGATCCAGCAGCAGCTCCGGCTGCTGCAGTGGGCTCTCCCGGTGCTCACCGGCACGCTCATCGTGCTCGGCGCACAGCAGGGCGAGCAGCAGCGTCCCCAGGAAATGGTCCGCGGCTGGCTGGGGATCGGCAAGTAACCAGCAGGTGCGAGCGTACTGAGTCGTCCAGTGAGGCCGGCCGTCCGGCGGTAGGGGCCGGCTCACTGGCGCCCGGTGCTGACGGCCGGTTCCGCCTCCGGGGCCGCCGCGGGTGCCCCGGTGACCGGCTGCTATGAACGAGCATGACTCGTTTCGATGGCAAGGTATGCGTGGTCAACGGGGCGGCGAGCGTGATCGGGCAGGCGGTCGCCGCCCGCTTCACCGCTGAGGGTGGCACGGTGGCCGGCGTCGACCAGGTGGAGCATCCCGTGGGCGACCTGGCTCTGCGAGCCGACCTGACCGACGAGGGCCAGGTCGAGGCGATGTACGCCAGGATCACCGCCGAGTACGGGCGGCTGGACGTCATCTACAACAACATGGGCCTGATGGACCGGGCCGACCACAGCGCGCTGGACCTCGACCTGGACACCTGGCGCCGGGTCCAGGACGCCAACTTGACCAGCATCTTCCTGAGCTGCAAGCACGGGGTCCCGCGGCTGCTCGACACCGCGCCGGCCGGGGGCGCAGTGGTCAACGCGGCCTCCTTCCTGGCCGACATCGGCGCGGCCACCGCGCAGATGGGATACGCCGCGGCCAAGGCCGGGGTGATCCAGCTGACCCGTGACCTCGGCGTGCACCTGGCCCGCAGTGGGGTCCGGGTGAACGCGGTGCTGTTCGGCCCGATCGAGACGCCGGCCCAGCGGGCGGTCCTCGAACGCAACCCGGGTGCGCTGGAGAAGCGGCTGGTGCACTGGCCCATGGGGCGGTTCGGCACGCTGGACGAGGCGGCCGGCACCATCGCCTTTCTGGCCAGTGCGGATGCCGGGTTCATCACCGCGGCCGCGATACCG
>DASWVA010000276.1:0-3882 GCA_036401415.1 Streptosporangiaceae bacterium | reverse complement strand
GGCCGGGGAGACCAGTGCGAAGGGGCACCCCAGCCGGCAATGTCCACGGCCGAAGGTCTCGCCCATCCCCATCGGGACCCGGTGGCCGGGCACGCACCGCGCGCCAGTATGTCGACCAGCCGGCTTGAGGGCTACTCCCCTTCTGGGCCCAAGACTGCCAACCCATCCGGGAACTGTCAAATAGTTGCGTAACCATTTGAAAGTCGCAGAATGAGCCATAGCGTCCCCGCCACGCCCGTCAGGATGAACACGCCATGACCAGGGAGCCCTCGCCGCCGGCCGGGGAGCCCGCGCGCCCGCAGCTACAGGCGGCGGCGGCCACCTTCGACCTGCTGTCGGCGCCGACCCGCCTGCACCTGATGTGGCTGCTGGCCCGCGACGACTACGACGTCGGCACCCTGGCCGCCCGCACCGGAGCCACGGTCGCCCTGGTCAGCCAGCACCTGGCCAAGCTCCGCCTGGCCGGGCTGGTCACCGCCCGCCGGGACGGCCGCCACCACATCTACGCGGTCGAAGACCCGCACGTCCTGACGCTCATCGACCAGATCTTCGACCACATCGGCCCCGACGGCAGCCTGGCCCCCGACCCGCCCACGCCCCCGCGACCTGGCCTGACCGGGCAAACGCGCCCAGCAGGGAACCGTAGGGGTCACGGCGGCAGGTAGACCGGGCCCGGGCTGACGAAGGCGACGGTGCGGGCGGCGACGACGACGGCGAGGCCGCCGGCGGAGGCGTCCGGCACCGTCAGTGTCCGCCGCCAGCTACGTTCATCGTTAGCCGCGAAAACCGGTCACCTGGCTTGAGCAAGGGCATCGCGGGACTCCTTTCGGTCCCCCGAGGCGGTCCCGCACCTGGCTGCACCGACGAACACGCGGTCCGCGTGCCGCCACTGCCTCGTGATGTGCAGCCCGGCATGCCCAGCGGCCTGCATCACGGCGGTGGTGCCCAGCAGGGCCCAGGGGAACACCGGGCCGCGCCGGCCATCCAGATGTTCGAGCCACGCGGTCAGCCGCTCATCGACCTCGCCGGGCTCCACTTCGACCAGGAGCTGACCGCCCGGCGCCAGCAACTGGGCGCAGCGCAGCAGCAGCTGAGCAGGCCGGCCGCCGATGCCGATATTGCCGTCGGCGAGCAGCACGGTAGCCCAGCGGCCCAGCCCGGGCAGCGGATCGAATACCGAGCGGTGCAGGGCGGGGGCCCCGGCCTGGCGCACCCGGGCCACCGCGGCCCGCGAGATGTCCACGCCCAGCGCGGGGACGCCCCGTTCGGTCAGCGCCACCGTCAGCCGCCCCGGGCCGCAGCCCACGTCCAGGACGGGACCACGGCAATGCCGGAGGAGTTCCTGGTCGGCGGCATCCGCCGGCCCGCACCACCGGGACAGCTGGAGGGGCAGTGCGCGGCCGTCGGCCGTCCGCAGCGAGAGGGCCGCGGCCGGCGCACGCCGTGCTTCCTCGTGCAGCGCTTCCTCGTACAGGGCGATCGCCCCGGCCATCATGCCGTTTCCCTGAGGGCGTGCACGACCCTCGCACCGGGCGGCAGCCGGTCCAGAATCCGGAACAGTGCCGTCGGCTCACTCAGGCCCGGCATCACATCAACGGTCACTCCAGTGACGTTATTACCAAGCCCGGATGGCACTGGCCCGCGGGCCATTACAAAATAAAGAACCCGATTTCCGGGGGTCCGGCGGGGTCTTCGATACCGGCACGGAATTCATGACAATCCAAGGAAAAAGTTCCCGCTAATGCCGAAATGAGCACCTGATCGTCCCTGCTGACGATCAGGGCTTCTTAGACTCGGGTTGTGGACGCACGCATTCTCGTTGTCGAAGATGACCTGACCGTGGCCGAGGTCGTCGTGGACTACCTGCGCCACGCCGGCCTCGAACCCTGGCACGCGGTGGACGGCCCGGCCGCACTGGAGATCGCCGCGACGTGGCGGCCCGACCTGGTGGTCCTGGACCTGATGCTGCCGGGGATCGACGGCCTGGAGGTGTGCCGCCGCCTGCGCGAGGGGCAGGACGCGCGAGCCCCCCTGCCGGTGATCATGCTGACCGCGCTCGGTGAGGAGAGCGACCGCGTGCGGGGCCTGGAGAGCGGCGCCGACGACTACGTGACCAAGCCGTTCAGCCCCCGGGAACTGACCCTGCGGGTCCAGGCCGTTCTCCGCCGGGCCCGCGCGGCCGGCACCGCGGCCGCGGCCACGCCGCAGCCCGTGCGCTCAGGACGGCTGGAGGTCGACGTGGCCGCCCGGCGCGCCCGCCGCGACGGCCGGGAACTGGACCTGACGGTGCGTGAGTTCGACCTGCTCGCCTTCTTCGTCTGCCATCCTGGCCGGGCGTTCACCCGTGCTGAACTGCTCGAACAGGTATGGGGCTGGTCGTTCGGCGACCTGTCGACGATCACCGTCTACGTGCGCCGGCTGCGCGACAAGGTCGAGCCGGAGCCCGCCGCGCCGGCCCAGCTCCAGACGGTCTGGGGCGTCGGCTACCGCTGGGAGGCCAGCCCGTGCTGAACGACCAGCTCCAGATCGTGCTGATCGCGGCGGGCTGCACCGCGGCCGTGGGGCTGGCCGGAATGGGCGTCGTCCGGCTGCTGCGCCCGGCGTCGCTCCGCCTGTCCATCCAGGCCAGCGGGGCCGTTCCCGTGCTCGCCATCGTGGCCGGCACGCTCGGCAGCGCCGAAGCGATGTTCTTGTCCCAGCACGATCTCGGCGTGGTCGTGCTGGTGTGCATCGTGGCCGGCGTCGTGGCGTTCACCTTCAGCTGGCTGCTCGGGCGCCAGATCGGATCGGGCAGCGCGGCCCTGCGGCAGGCGGCGCGGTCGCTCGGCGACGGGGCGAGCCAGTTCCGGCCCCCGGCGCTGCCGCTGGCGGCGGAGTTCGCGGACCTGTCCCGGGAACTGACGGACACCAGCGCGAAGCTGGCGAAGTCCCAGGCGCGGGAGCGGGCCCTGGAGCAGGCCCGGCGCCAGCTGGTGGCCTGGGTCTCCCATGACCTGCGCACCCCCCTGGCCGGGCTGCGCGCGATGGCCGAAGCGCTCGAGGACGGCCTGGCCACCGATCCGCCGCGCTACCACAAGCAGATCCGGGCCGAGGCCGAACGGCTGGCCACCATGGTCGACGACCTGTTCGAGCTGTCCCGCATCCACTCGGGCACCCTGCAGCTGTCGTCAGACCAGATCGGCCTGGATGACCTGGTCAGCGACGTGCTGGCCAGCACGGAGGCGCTGGCCCGGGAGGGCGGTGTGCAGCTGGACGGCCGGGCGACCAGGCCGCTCGCCGTCCGCGCCGACCCGCGCGAGCTGTCCCGCGCGCTCACCAACCTGCTGGCCAACGCCATCCGGCACACCCCGCCGGGGGGCCGCGTCTACGTCGAGGCGAGGCTGGAGGACCGGGACGCCCTGCTGGCGGTGGCCGACAGCTGCGGTGGCATCCCGGAAGGCGACCTTCCTCATGTATTCGATCTGGCCTGGCGCGGCACCGACGCTCGCAGTCCCGCGCCCGGAAGCGGCGCCGGGCTGGGCCTGGCCATCGTGCGCGGCGTCGTGGAAGCCCACCAGGGCAGCGTCCGCGTGGTGAACACCGAGACCGGCTGCTGCTTTGAGATGAGGCTGCCCGCCTGTTCCTGAACCGGCCGCCACCGCGGTGCGGTCAATTCCGGAATTGGCTGGGCCGGCCTATTTTCCCCAGTTTGTAAGGTGGCGATTTCCGGGTCCGCACGGCGGCGATTCTCTGGTTTGTAAGGGGCAATTCCTTGCCGTTATGCGGGCGCCCGGATGTAATACACGGCGTGACCATCAGCAGCAGCCCGGGCATCCGGCCGAGTTCGCGCGGAACCACCCGGCCGCAGGCCGCCGGGCTTTCGTGGCGGCGCCGCGCGCCACG
>DASWVA010000275.1:0-1538 GCA_036401415.1 Streptosporangiaceae bacterium | reverse complement strand
CGCGGGATCACCTCCAGGCCGTCGAGCAGCGCCGCCGTCTGCGGCCGTCCGTGGGTCTCCACGAACGCGACCACCACATCGGCCCCGCGTTCGGCCCGCCGGTGGCCCTCCCCGAGCATGGCGAACGTCTTGCCCACCCCTGCGGCGGCGCCGAGGTAGATACGCAGGAACCCGCGTTCGGGCACTCCCGGTTGCGATGTGAACATGATCTCCTATTGAACCGCGCTCTGCTGCTGGCCTGGACCGGTGGTCTGGTCGCGGGAGTAGCGGTAGCCCATGCCCGGTTCGGTGAGCAGGTGCCGCGGCCGGGCCGGGTCGTCTTCCAGCTTGCGCCGCAGCCGGGCCATGTGGAACCGCAGGTAGTTGGTGCGCGACTCGTGGCCCGGCCCCCAGATTTCGGCCAGCAGGCGCCGGGCACTGACCAGCTGGCCGGGCCGGCGAGCCAGGCTCTCCAGGATCCGCCACTCGGTCGGGGTCAGCCGAACCGGCTCACCCCCGTCATCGGCACCGTCGCCGTCCGCGTCCAGGGTCCGGGTCACGATGTGCGCGGTCAGGTCGATGACACAGTGGCCGATCGCCACCGTGGTGGCGCCCACGGGTAGTCCGGGTTCATCCCGGCGGAGCACGGCCCGCAGCCGGGCCAGCAGCTCGGCCATGGAGAACGGCTTGGTCACGTAGTCGTCGGCCCCCACGTCCAGGGCCCCGATCTTGTCACCGGGGCTGGCCCGGCCCGACAGCACGATGATGGGGGCTTTCGACCAGCGGCGCAGTTCGGCGATGACCTCGGTTCCGTCGATATCCGGTAGCCCCAGGTCCAGGATCACCGCGTCCGGGAGGCGGCTGGCCGCGCTGGCCAGTGCCTCCCGCCCGCTTGCTGCGGTATCCACGTCGTACTGCCGGGCCCGCAGATTGATGAGCAGGGCCCGTAGCAGACCCGGCTCATCCTCGACCAGCAGCACCCGGGCCCCGGTCCGGGCCTGTGCTGAGGCCCGGACCGGGGCGCCCCCGCTCACCGGGTCGACAGCTTGTCGAGCGCGATGTTCAGCGTCAGCACGTCCACCCGGGGTTCACCCAGGATGCCGATGTTCCGGCTCTGGGTGTTCCTGGTGACCAGCGCCTCGACGGCGGCGGCGCTCAGGCCCCGGGCCTTGGCTACCCGGTTGACCTGCAGGTCGGCGTACTGGGGCGAGATGTCCGGGTCGAGGCCCGACGCGGAGGAGGTCACCGCGTCCGGCGGCACGCTGGAGGGGCTGACGGCGTCGAACTTGGCGATCTCGGCCCGGCGCTGCGCGACGTCCTGGGTCAGCGTGGGATTGTTCGGCCCCAGGTTGGAGGCGCCGGAGAAGCCCGGGTCGCAGCCGTAGTCGGTCTTGACCGCCGCGTTCACCGCGTTCGATGGCCGCGGCTGGAAGTACTGCGGCAGCGGGTTGCCCTTGGCGTCGGTGAACTCCTGGCAGAGCAGGCTGGACCCGACGACCTTGCCCTGGTAGCTGACCAGTGATCCGTTGGCCTGGCCGTGGAAGGCCACCTGGGCCACG
>DASWVA010000274.1:0-11752 GCA_036401415.1 Streptosporangiaceae bacterium | reverse complement strand
AGCGCGCGCAGCCGCCGGGACTCGGACCGGTTCTGCCGCCGCTGCCGCGGGCCCGCCACGTCGACCTCGAGCCGCGCCCAGCCGAACCACCGCCACACCAGCGGCTCAACCAGCCGCACGGCCTGGACCCGGCCCGGCCGGATCGTCTCGGCGGTGGTCTGCACCAGGCCGGACCGGAGCCGTAGCCCGTCTGGGGCCAGCGCGACCGTGGTCCCGTACTCGCCGTTGAACTGCCGCCACACGCCGATGATCCCGGGGATCAGGAGGGGCAGGTACGAGGCGTTGGCCGCCTTGGAGTGGACGACGACGGTGATGACGCCGACGGCGGCAAACAGGATCGCCACAACCACGCCGGTGAGGCTGAAGATGAGCCCGGCCACCAGGCGGGCGGCCTGCACGCGGAACACCACCCGCTCGCCGGGCTGTACCTGCGCCGGGGTGGTGGAGCCCGCCGGGGCGGTGGCGCCCGCCGGGGCGGTGACGCCTACCCCGGCACCGGCCGGGGTGGGCGGAGCCGGAGCGGTGCCGGTCCGGGTGACGCTGGTCCGGCTCAGGGACAGCAGCTCCTCGCGCAGCCGCACCGCGTCGCCCCGCCGCAGCGCGATCAGCCGGGCGTCGGAGGAGTCGGCGCCGGCCATCCGGAGCTGGATGGCGGCCAGCCCCAGCATCCGGGCCAGGCCGGTCTGCACCACGTCGACGGCCTGGGCCTGGGCCAGCGGAAACCGCAGGGACTGGCGGCGGATCAGCCCGGTCTCGATGAACAGCATGCCGTGCTCGACCCGCCAGCGGGTCACCGCCCAGTTGATGATCCCGGCGACCAGGACAATGACGATGATCGCGCCCTGGGAGACGAAGTCACTGCCTGAATGCCGGCTGTTGAGCACAAACACCACCAGCAGGAAGACGACCAGGCCGGTCAGGTGGCGGCCGCTGCGGACCAGCGGGGACAGCGGATGCAGCCGGTGCCAGCCGGCCATTCCGTCCCTCGGAGTGATTTCCCCGGATGGGTTCTCCCGGACGGTGCCGGAGCCCGGGTATGACGGCAGCTGGCTGGTCACAGCCCGGCCGCCCGCGCCTCGCCCAGCTGGGCGAGCTGGTCGCGCAGCCGGGACGCCTCGGCCCGCTGCAGACCCGGAATGCGCGCGTCGCTGGCCGCGGCCGCGGTGTGCATCCGCACCGTGGCCAGACCCAGGCTGCGCTCCACCGGTCCCGCGGTCACGTCGATGAACTGCATGCGCCCGTACGGCACCACCGACTGGCGGCGGATCAGCACCCCGCGCCGCACCATCAGGTCATCGTCCCGCTCGGCGTAGCCCCAGGCCGCGACCCGGCGGGCCACGAACCACTGCCCCGCCAGCCCCGCGGCCATCAGCACCAGCGCCACGATGAGCCCGGTGATCACGGTCCCCGCCAGGCCGCCGATCAGCCCGCCGATGGCCGCGGCCGGCACCGTGACCACTGCGACCTGGATCCGCCGCGCCCGCAGCAGCCGCGGCGAGGGCCGCATCCAGGTGAGATCGCCGGCCGAACCGCCATCGCCCGTACCCGGCCGCAGGCCGGTCTGCCCTGCCGTCATCGCGACGGTCCTCCCGTGGTGGGGTTGCCCCGACGTCACCGTCCGGATGCCAGCGATCGTGCCCCGCCGCACCTTACCGAAAACGCCGGCCTGGCCGGGCCTGGCCGTGGCGGGTAGCGTAGGCCCAGGCTCGCAGGGAGCCTCCGGTCCGCGGGCAGGGCAGAGTCCACCTGAGCGGTACCTTTACACCCTGGCTCACCTTCTCCTTTCGGCCTGGCCATGCGGACTCCGGGCAGACGGAAGGAGCTGGAATGAAGACCGTCCCGCTGCCCGACCGGGCCAGCCTCACGCAGCTGCGCAAGCAGGCCCGGGATCTTCAGCGTGCCGTGCGGGCCGGTTCGGCGCCGGCCCTGGCCGAAGTGGCCGGGCGCTGTCCGGCGGGCGTCCCGGATCCCGCGGCGGCAGCCGCGTTCCCGCTGCACACCGCCCGGCTGGTGGTCAGCCGCCGCTACGGGTTCGCCAGCTGGACCCGGCTGAAGCGGCACGTCGAGGTGGTCGGGCACTACACCCGCATGCCGCCGGTGGCCGCCGGGACCGGCGCCGCAGACCGGCCGGCCGGTGAGCTGGGCGATGAGTTCCTGCGGCTGGCGTGCCTGTGGTACGAGGACGACCAGCCGGAACGGTGGGCCCAGGCCCGGCAGCTGCTGGCCGCGCGGCCCGGGCTGACCCGGGGCCACGTGCACGCGGCCGCGGCCGTGGCCGACGTGCCCGCGCTGCGGGCCATTCTGGCCGCCGACCCCGGGGCGGCCCGGCGGGAGGGGGGACCGTACCGGGCTGAACCGCTGTACTACCTGGCCTACGCGCGGCACGACCCGCAGATCATCGCGGAGGCCGTGCTGACCAGCGCCCGGCTGCTGCTGACGGCGGGAGGCGACCCGAACGCCGGCTACCTGTGGCGCGGGCTGCCGACCCCGTTCACCGTGCTGACCGGAGTGTTCGGCGAAGGGGAGCTGGGCCCGGACCGCCAGCCGCCGCACCCGCACGCGCAGGCGCTGGCCCGGCTGCTGCTGGAGTCGGGCGCCAACCCGAACGACGGGCAGGCGCTGTACAACCGCATGTTCGAACCCGGGCACGAGCATCTGGAGCTGCTGCTGGAGTTCGGCCTGGGCACCGGGGACGGCGGGCCGTGGCGGGAGCGGCTGGGCGACGCGCTCGGCAGTCCGGCCGAGCTGGCCCGCGGCGAGCTGGACTGGGCCATCACGCACGGCCTGGACGGCCGGGTCCGGCTGCTGGCCCGGCACGGGGTGGACCTGACGGCGCCGGGCCGCGGCGGCCTGACCCCGGCCCAGCGGGCCCTGACCACCGGTCACGCCGAGCTGCTGGACGTGCTGGCCGAGTACGGGGCCGGCCGGCCGGAGCTGGATCCGGCTGACGAGGCGGTGGCCGCGCTGCTGGCCGGCGACCGGGGCTGGCTGGACCGGGTGCTGGCCGGGCACCCGGAGGCCGGGGTGGCGGGCCGGGCGGCCCGGCCGGGACTGATCGTGTGGGCCGCGGTGCTGGGGCGGGCCGCCGCGGTGGAACTGATCGCCGGGCAGGGCTTCGACGTGAACGCGAAGGCCCGCACGGACCGGCCGGGCCGCACCGAGTGGGAGACCGCGCTGCACCAGGCGGCCCAGGCCGGGGACCTGGCCCTGGCCCGCCAGCTGACCGAGCTGGGAGCCGACCCCGACGTGCGGGACGCCAGGTTCGGTTTGACCCCGCTGGGCTGGGCCCGGCACTTCGGGCACCCGGAGCTGATCGCGTTCCTGGAGCCGCTGACCAGCCCGGAGCCGGATCCGGGACCGGAGGTAGGCCCGGGACCGGGTTAGTGGGCGCCCGAACGGAGATAGGCCAGGACCGCACGGACCCGGTTGTTGTCGGTGTCGGTAGCTTCCAGGCCGAGCTTGGCGAACACGCTGGTCACGTGGGCTTCGACCGTACGCGGGGACAGGAACAGGTCCTTGGCGATGCCCACGTTGGATCGGCCCTCGGCCATCCGGCCGAGCACGTCCGCCTCCCGCGGGTTGAGCGCGGCGATCGTGCCCGTACTCCGGCGGCGGCGCAGCAGGCGGCGGACGATCGACGGGTCGATCACGGTCTCCCCGGCCACGATCCGCTCCAGCTGAGCGATCAGGTTCTCGGCGTCGGTGACGTTGTCCTTGAGCAGGTAGCCGACGCCGTGGCCGACCGCATCCATCAGGGTGCCCGCGTAACTGGCCTCGGCGTAGGTGGACAGCACCAGGATGCCCACGTCCGGGTCCCAGGCGCGGATGGCGGTGGCGGTCTCGATGCCCTCGCCGGTGAAGGTGGGTGGCATCCGCAGGTCGAGGATGACCGCGTCCGGCCGGTCCGGGACGATGTTGGCCATCAGCTCGTCACCGGACGAGGCCTGGCTGGTGACCTGGACCCCGGACGCCTGCAGCAGCATCTCCAGGCCGCGGCGGAACAACGTCGAGTCGTCGGCGAGGGCTACGCGCACGGAATCCTCAGCCGGAGACGGGTCCCCCGCCCGGGCGGGCTGTCGATGACCGCTTCGCCCCCCGCCGCGCCGGCCCGGTCCATGATGTTGGCCAGCCCTCTTCCGGCCGGATCGGCGCCGCCGACCCCGTCGTCGGCGATGTCCATGACCAGCACGCCCGCGCTGACCCGCACGGTCACGGCGGCCCGGCTGGCCCGGGCGTGCTTGACCGCGTTGGTCAGCGCCTCGCAGGCCACGAAGTAGGCGGCGGCCTCGACCTCGGCGGGCGGCCGGTCCCCCGGGCCGTCCGGCACCTGCAGGTGGATGGCCAGCGGCAGCCGTTCGGCCACCTCCTCCAGGGCGGCGGCCAGGCCGCTCTGCACCAGGGTGGCGGGGTGGATGCCGTGGGCCAGGTCCCGCAGCTGGGCCAGGACCGAGGACAGCCCCGAACGGGCCCGGGCGAAGGCGGCGGTGGCGTCCGGGTCACTGGTCGAGGCCATGGCCGCCGACAACTGGGCGGCCAGGGCGAGCAGATGCTGCTGGGCCCCGTCATGCAGGTCCCGCTCCAGGCGGCGGCGCTCGGCCAGGGCCACCTCGGCCAGCCGGGCCCGGGACGCTCGCACGCGGTCCAGTTCGGCTTGCGCCGCCCGTGCCTGCAACTGGGCGTTCCGCAGCGCCAGCCCGCTGGTGTGCACGGCGGCGTCGAACAGCCCGCGGTAGCGGGACAGGGTCTCGTCCGCGATGACCACGGCGATCGGCGCGCCCGCGTCGGTCCTGATCACCTCGATCAGGCGGTCCTGCTGGGATACGGGCAGCGCCGGGCGGGCGGAGGGTCCGGAGGCGGCCAGCTCGAGTAGCTCCAGGGTCGGGTCGTGCAGGGTCTCCCGGAGCGCGTAGCGGACTCCGGTCAGGTCGGCGCCGCCGGCCACCCGGGCGGCCAGCGCGGCCAGGTTCCTGGCCAGCAGGCCCCGCTGGATCACCGCGACCAGGAAGGCCAGCGGGAGCAGGGAGTCGACCAGGCTCTCGGCCAGGAACGCATCGGTCGGCCCCTGGCTGATGTTGGAGAAGAGCTGGGCCACCGCGGTGACCGAGGCGGCCGCCACCGCGGCCAGGCCCCCCGCGATGACCGGGGCGATGACGATCCGGTCCAGCCCCCTGGTCCGGATCAGCCGCCGGACCAGGAAGATCACCACGATCAGCCCGAGCACCCCGTCGCCGATGTTCTCCAGCGCCGCGAACAGGGAGTTCAGGGAACCGTCGGCGCTGATCGTGGGCCACCAGTCCGATGCCGGGTACCCGGTGGAGACCGCGGTCGAGGTGATGACGACCAGGCTGCGGGTGACCAGCATCCAGCCCGCCAGGGTGGCGAGGTAGGCCCGTTCGATCCGGCTTAGCGCGGGTCGCGGGTAGCGCAGGACCGCGTAGGCGCCGAAGACCCGGTCGATCCCGCCGAAGATCACGGCGTACACCGCCGACGGGCCGCCACTCCAGGCGTCCACGAAGTCCAGCGACCGGAACAGGCCGGCCATGATCAGCGCCCAGGCCACGCCGCGCTGGCGGTCGTCGCGGCGCAGCAGCAGGCCGGTGAGGATGAAGGCCAGGGACATGATCACGTTGACCGTGGCCAGCGTGGGCGTGTCCCGCCACATCGGCAGCTGGGCCAGCGCGCCGAGGGCGCCGAGCGCGGCCAGAACCAGTCCGCTGGCCAGCCAGCCGCGCAGCGGGCCCGGTGCTCTTAACCCGTCCGGCGCGGGGGCCGGTACCGGACCGGGCTGTTTCGCAGGGCCCGGCGCACGGTACCGGCGCACGCCGGTCGCACCCGCGTCAGCCTCCACGCGGTTATTATCGCCCGCCGCACCGGCGGGCGCAGCCGCTTGTCAAGAGGGGAACCCCGTGCCGACGGCGGTGCTTTCCACGATTCGCCCGGGGCGGCTGACCGCGCACACTGGAGCGCGTGCGGGTGCGGCAACCGGCCAGGAGCAGGCCACGGCGAGCGCGGCCCGCGGACCGGATGGCATGGAGGGGAGTCCTCCGGACCGCCCTGCCGATGGCCGGCTGCTCAAGCCCGTCACGTCCCAGTCCTGCGCTGGGGGAGGCAGAGGTGCCGGAGCACCGGTGAGCGCCGCTGGCGTTCACCGGTCCGGCGGCCGTCAGGACGGGTCGTCGAGCCGGAAGCCCACCTTCAGGGTGACCTGGAAGTGGCTGAGCTGATTGTCCTCAATGTGGCCGCGGATGTTGGTGACCTCGAACCAGTCCAGGTTGTGCAGGGTCCGCCCGGCACGGGCGATCGCGCCCTTGATCGCGTCGTCGACCCCCACGGCCGAGGTGCCGACGATCTCGCTGATCGAGTAGATGTGGTCAGCCATGAGCCTTATCCCTTCGTTGACTTTGCGTTACGTTGTCTTTCTGTGACCTGATCAAGTCATGTGTGGGGTCTTGAAACCTTCCGCACGCTTCCAGTTGAATGCTTTCTGACTGCGCGCTCTGCGCCTTCGCCCGCTCTGCAGCGGAAGGAACCATGAGAAGATCCAAGCATGTCATCGGCCTCGCGGCCGGTGCGTCCCTCGCGTGCGCCTTGACCGGCGCCGCGACGGCCAGCGCGGCGACCTCGGCGGCATCACCGCCGGGTAACGCGGCCAAGTCCGCTTCGCCCGTCATCGTCATCCTCAACAACCAGTCCGGCAACGCCGCGACCACCGAGTCGCCGCTGATCTCCCAGGTCAGGTCGGCTGGTGGTACGCACGTGATCGGATACCGCGCGGTCGCGTCGTTCGCGGCCACGGTGTCCCCAGCGGAAGCGGCCGCACTGGCCGCCAACCCCGCGGTCGCATCGGTCGTCCCGGACCAGAAGGTCAACGTGACCCCGCCGACGGCCAGCCAGGTTCCGGCTTCGCCGTCCGGCCCCGGCACCGGCAGCTCCCAGGCGTCCAGCATCTGCGGCACCGCCGCCAAGCCGCTGCTGCCCGAGGACCTGACCACGACGCACGCCAACGAGGCCCATGCGGCCGGCATCACCGGCGCGGGCGTGACCGTGGCGTGGATCGCCGACGGGCTGGACCCGAACAACCCCGACTTCATCCGCGACGGCAAGTCCATCTTCAAGGACTACGTCGACTTCTCCGGCAGCGGTCCCAACACCCAGACCGGCGGCGAAGAGGCGTTCGGTGACGCGTCGATGATCGCGGCGCAGGGCAACCAGACCTACGACCTGTCGAACTACGTCAACCCGGCCTACCCCCTGCCCAAGAACTGCGACATCAAGGTCGAGGGCATGGCCCCGGGCGCCTCGCTGATCGGGCTGAAGGCCGGCGGTGAGTTCCTGGACACCTCGGCGATCCTGCAGTCGATCGACTACGCGATCACCAACGGCGCCAACGTCATCAACGAGTCGTTCGGATCCAACGTCTACTCCGACAACAACTCGCGTGACGCGATCCAGATGTTCGACGACGCGGCCGTGCGGCACGGCATCACCGTGACCGTGTCCACCGGCGACGCCGGCGTCTCCGGCACCCAGGGCAGCCCGTCCACCGACCCGAACGTGATCTCGGCGGGTGCTTCGACCGACTTCCAGAGCTACGAGCAGACCGGCTACGCCGGCGCCCGCGCGTTCTCCAACGGCAAGTGGGTCAGCGGCAACATCTCCGCACTGTCCTCGGGCGGGATCAGCCAGGGCGGCCAGGTCCCGGACCTGGTGGCTCCCGGTGAAGCCGACTGGGCGCTGTGCTCCACCAACACCGCGATCTTCACCGAGTGCCTGAACTACAACGGCAAGCCCTCCCCGATCCTGCTGTTCGGCGGGACGAGCGAGGCCTCACCGGTCACCGCGGGCGCGGCCGCACTGGTCATCCAGGCGTTCCGCCAGTACCACCACGGCGCGTCCCCGTCCCCGGCGCTGGTCAAGAAGTTCCTGGCCGGTACCGCCGGCGACCTGGGCCTGCCGGCCTCCGAGCAGGGCTCCGGCCTGCTGAACGCCTACGCCGCGGTGCAGGCGGCCGAGCACTACCAGGGCAGCACCGGCAGCAGCCTGCCGGGCAAGGTGGTGACCTCGCCGACCCAGAAGCTGCTGACCGGCGCCCCCGGGGCCAGGGTCGGGACCAGCCTCGCCGTCACCAACGACAGCAGCAGGACCGCGAAGGTCTCGCTGGGCACCCGCAGCTACGCCACCACGTCCGACTACCGGGCCAACGTGGCGGTCAACGCGGCCACCGACCCGACCTTCCCGTACGCCACCAACGGCCTGCCGTGGGCGTACAAGAAGGCCACGTTCCACGTGGACGGGGGCGCGGCCCGGCTGGCCGTGTCCATCGACTGGAAGGGTGACGCCGAGGGCGTCGCGGGCGGCTCGGTGGTCCGGCTCACGCTGATCGGGCCGGACGGGCAGTTCGTGACCAACACCCGGCCGCAGGGCGGCCCGACGTCGGCTAACTACGGGCTGGTCGACGTGGCCCACCCGCAGGGCGGCACCTGGACAGCGGTGCTGTACACGCCGACCAAGGCCGCGGCCGTAGCCGGTCAGCCGCAGCCCTTCACCGGTAACGTCATCCTCGACGCGACCACCCAGAAGGACGTGGCCGACGGCTCGGTCAGCCCAGCCACGCTGGTCCTTGCGCCGGGCCAGACCGGGCACGCGCGGCTGACCACCCACATCGACGGCACCCAGGGCGACACGGCCGAGAACGTCACCGTGTCCGCTCCGGGCCAGCAGTCGTCCGTGCCGGTGGTGCTGCGCCCGGTCATCCCGACCGCGGGCGGCCAGGGCACCTTCTCCGGCACCATCACCGGCGGCAACGCCCGGGCCGTGGCCCCCACGCAGTCGAACACCTACTCGTTCGACGTGCCCCGGGGCCGCAAGGACCTCAACGTCGGGGTGCACCTCAACTCCGACCCGAACGTCCTGATCGAAGGCGCGCTGATCGACCCGGACGGTGAGACCGTCGACGTCAACACCAACGCCACCTCGGTCAACTCGACCACCGGCGTGATCACCAGCGGGGCCGACCTGCAGCTGGTGCAGAACGCACCCGAAGCCGGGCAGTGGCGGTTCGTGCTGATCGTGGCGGACCCGGTGAGCGGGGCTGAGGTCTCGCAGACGTTCTCCGGCACGATCGGCTTCAACGAGGCCAAGGTGTCGTCGAACCTGCCGTCCGGGGCGGGCTCCACGCTGGCCGCGGGCCAGGCCAGCAGCTTCACCATCAACTACACCAACCCGGGCTCGGTGCCCGAGCCGGTGCAGGTCGACCCGCGGCTGGCGGCCAGCGCGAACGTCACGCTGGCCTCGCTGTCCGGGACGAACACGGTGACGCTGCCGCTGAGCGTCAGCAACGTCTCCAACGCCCCGTTCTACCTGGTGCCCCCGGGTACCAGCCAGCTCACGGTGGCGGCCACGTCCAGCACGCCGGCTCAGGTCGAGCTGGACGGGCCGGACGGGGAACCGGACGTGGTGGGTAACCTCAGTGCGGCCCAGGCCGGCGACCTGACCTCGGTGGCGCGAGTCACCGAAGCGGGCGGCCGGCACCAGGTGGCACGCGGGTTCTGGGGCACGTTCATGCAGCAGATCGGGCCGTTCACGGACGCGGGCGCCCCGGCGGGCACCAGCACGCTGACCGCGACCGCGCTGACCCAGCCGCTCGACCCGTCGGTGACCTCGGCGGCGGGCGACCCGTACGCACCCGGGTTCACCGGGCAGGCCCCCACCGGCACACCGGTGCAGGTCAGCCCCGGCCAGACCGGCGGGATCAAGGTCACGATCACCCCGACGGCCAAGTCCGGCACCGTGGTGCACGGCGTGATCTACCTGGTCACGTCGGCGCTGGCCAGCACGGGCACGATCGACGGGGCCATCGCGGGCGAGCTCGGCGCGGTGGACACCAGCGGTGACGTACTCGCCGCTGTCCCGTACACCTACACCGTCAAGTAGATCCAGACCGCAAGCGGGGGGCCGTCCAGCCGGGCGGCCCCCCGCTCGCGTCCGGAGCGGGGCGCGGGCGGTGCGGTGAAGGAGGCTAGGCCGGGGTGGTGGCGTACCGGGCCATGGTCTGCCCGACGGCCTCGGGGGAGAGCTGACCTCCGGCGGCGATCATGTCGCGCAGGTCACGGAAGTACTGCACGTACAGGTCGGGGGTGAACGTGTTCAGCAGCACCAGCGGCTCGTCGCCCGGGTTGGCGAACGTGTGCGGCGCCCCGGGGGGGACCATGAACAGCGTGCCGGCCGGGCCGTCGCACGATTTCTCTCCGACGGTGAACCGGGCCGTGCCGGACACCACGTAGAACCCTTCGTCGTGCCGGGCGTGCCGGTGCTGCGGTGGCCCGTCGGTGTGCGGAGCCACGGTGATCTCCCCAACCCCGAGCCGGTGTCCGGTGTGCCGGCCGTCCTCCAGGATGCGCATCTGAGTCGGCAGCGGGATCAGCGTCTCGCCGTCGCTGGGGCCGGTCACCGACACGTCGGCCGGGCCCGGGTCGGTGTGCGCGAGCAGGAAGTCATCCACGACCCGGAGCAGGGTGCCCGGGGTTTCCAGCTGAGGCAGGTGGCCGGCGTCGGAGATGAGCCGGAACTCGGCCCCGGGGATGGCCCGGGCGTAGGCCAGCCCGTGTTCGGGCGGGATCATGCGGTCAGCCGCGCCCCAGACCACCAGGACGGGGGCAGCGCCCGCAGGGGCCAGGCGGCCCAGCAGGGTGGGGTCGGCCATGGCCGGCCCGCCGTAGAGGGTGAGCGCGGCCCGGTTGGCGGCCATGGCCGCCTTGGCCGGCGCCGGGAGCCGGTCGAGGTCGATCCGGAACTTGTCCGGCCGGCAGTAGCTGAGCTCGGCGACCTGGTCCATGGTGAGCGAGAAGAAATCCGCGGCCGGGGCGGCGTCGACCCGCAGGCCGGCCGCGTCGGCGAGCACCACCGCGGCCACCCGCGGGCTGTTCAGCACCGCGATCTCGGCCGCGATCCAGCCGCCGATCGAGTTGCCGACGACGATCACGCCGTCCAGATCCAGCTGCTCCAGCAGGTTCACGTACAGCTGAGCCAGGCCGCCCATGGTGGCCAGGCCGTCCGGGCGGGGCGAGCCCCCGAGGCCGGGGTGCAGCGGGGTCAGCACCCGGGCCTGCTGGGAAGCGGTCAGCAGGCCCGCGAAGCCGTCCACCGACTGCAGCCCCGCGCCACCGTGCAGCAGCAGATAGGGACGGCCCTCGCCGCGCGAGGTGACGGTGACCGGGACCGGCCCGATCCCGGTCACGTTCACTTCGTAATTGACGGTGTCCACCGTAGGAATTCCTTTTCGTGAGGGTTAGCTCTCATGAATCAAGGTAGCGGACGTCGCACCTTCATGCAAGCAAGCTCTCATAAAGAGAGTTTACTTGACTTATGAGAGAGTGATGGCCAGCATGATGTTCATGAACACGCAGGCCACCAGCCGGGAGCGGGTGAACCAGAAGCAGCGGACCCGGCAGGCGATCGTGGACGCGGCCAAGCGGCTGGCCGAGAGCGGCGCCGAGATCACCATGCCGGCGGTGGCCCGGGCGGCGCTGGTGTCCGAGGCCACCGCCTACCGGTACTTCCCCGACCTGGCCTCGCTGCTGCGCGAGGCGGACGACGGCACCTGGCCCAGCCCGGAGGAGGCGCTGGCCCCCGTGGCGGACAGCACCGACCTGGTCCAGCGGGTCGCGTTCGCGGCCGACTTCCTGTGCCGCGGGGTGCTCGGCAACCAGAGCGCGGTCCGCGCGATGATCGCCGCGTCCATCACCAAGCCCGC
>DASWVA010000273.1:0-14299 GCA_036401415.1 Streptosporangiaceae bacterium | reverse complement strand
GACGGCCGCCCGCCCGAACCGGCCGACATCCGCCGCGCGGAACGGCTGTCCCTGGCGGTGACGGCGGCGGCCGCGGTGCTGGCCGCGGCCGCGGCGCTGACCCCGGGCCGGGAGCGACGGTGAGGGGGGCCCTCCTGGTCGCGGGCACGAACTCCGACGCGGGCAAGAGCGTGCTCACCGCGGGCCTGTGCCGCTGGCTGGCCCGGCAGGGGGTGCGGGTGGCCCCGTTCAAGGCCCAGAACATGTCGCTCAACTCGTTCGTCACCCCCGGCGGCGCTGAGATCGGCCGGGCCCAGGTCATGCAGGCGGCCGCGGCCGGCGTGGAGCCCACGGCGGACATGAACCCGGTGCTGCTCAAGCCGGGCAGCGACCGGCGCAGCCAGGTCGTGGTGCTCGGCCAGGCCACCGCCGAAGCCGACGCGGTGTCCTACCGGTCGATGGCGGGTCAGCTGCGGGAGGTGGCCCTGGCCAGCCTGGACCGGCTGCGCCGGGAGTTTGACGTGGTGATCTGCGAGGGGGCGGGCAGCCCGGCCGAGATCAACCTGCGCGCCACCGACGTGGCCAACATGGGCCTGGCCACCGCGGCCCGGCTGCCGGTCATCGTGGTCGGTGACATCGACCGCGGCGGGGTGTTCGCCGCCATGTACGGCACGCTGGCGCTGATGCCCCGGGCCGATCAGGACCTGGTCTCCGGCTTCGTGATCAACAAGTTCCGTGGCGCGCCCGAGCTGCTGGCCAGCGGGAACGTCATGCTCGAGCAGCTCACCGGCCGGCCCCTGCTCGGCGTCCTGCCCTGGACCGAAGGCCTCGGCATCGACGCTGAGGACTCCCTGCAGCTGACCAGACCCGCGCCAACCCCATCCGCCCCAGTGGGCACAGACGTCTTCCGGGTCTCGGTGGTCCGGTTCCCGCGCATCAGCAACTTCACCGATATCGACGCGCTGGCTGCCGAGCCGGGCGTACTGATCCGCCTCGCCACCGAGCCGGCCGAACTGGCCGACGCCGACCTCGTCGTCCTGCCCGGCACCCGGGCCACCGTGGCCGACCTGGGCTGGCTGCGCCAGCGCGGGCTGGCCGGCGTGATCACCGAGCGCGCCCGGGCCGGCCGCCCGGTGCTGGGCATCTGCGGCGGTTACCAGATGCTGGCCCGCGAGATCAGCGACCGGGTCGAGTCCGGGTCCGGCCTGGTCGCCGGGCTCGGGCTGCTGCCGGTCCGGGTCGAGTTCGGCCGCCGGAAGATACTGGGCCGCCCCGAAGGCCAGGCGCTGGGCGCACCGGTGGCGGGCTATGAGATCCACCACGGCATCGTTCGGCCAGAGGGGCCTTTCTACGAGCGGTTCCTCGACGGCGGCCGCGGCGGCCCGGGCGGCGCGGTCTGGGGGACCAGCTGGCACGGCACGCTGGAGAACGACCGCTTCCGGCGGGCGTTCCTGGCCGAGGTGGCCACGCAGGCCGGGCGGGACTTCGTGCCTGCCCCGGACACCAATTTCGCCCAGCTGCGGGAAGCTCGCCTGGACGCGCTCGGCGACCTGGTCGCGGACCACCTCGACACGGCCGCGCTGACCCGGCTGATCACCGGCGGCCCGCCCGGCGGCCTGCCCGTCCTGCCCCCGGCCGGGCCCCCGGGCCGCGGGGGAGCATAATGCCGCCCGGTGACGACGACCCGGCCTGGCTGGGGTCCCGGCCCGTGCTGATCTTCGATCTGGGCGGGGTGGTGCTGGACTGGAACCCGCGTCACCTGTTCCGCGGTCTGATCCCGGACGAGGCGCAGCGCGAGTGGTTCCTGACGCAGGTGTGCTCGCCGCGGTGGAACGCCCAGATGGACGCGGGCAAGCCGTCGGCCGAGGCGGTCGCCGAGCTCAGCGCCCGGTATCCCGGGCAGGCCGGCTGGATCCGCGCCTACTGGGAGCGGTGGCCGGAGATGCTCGGCGGCGTGGTGCCCGGGACCGGTGAGCTGATCGCCGACCTGGCCGCGGCCGGCCGTGAGCTGTACGCCATCACCAACTTCAACGGCGAGGTGTGGCCGGTCACGCGGGAGATGTTCCCGGTGCTGAGCCACTTCCGGGACATCGTCGTGTCCAGCTTCGAAGGGGTCACCAAGCCCGGCCCGGAGATCTTCGCGCTGGCCCTGCGGCGGTTCGGGGTGCAGGCCGGGGACTGCCTGTTCATCGACGACGTCGCCGCCAACGTGGACGGCGCCCGGGCGGCCGGTATCGCGGCCGTCCGGTTCACCTCGGCGGCCGCCCTGCGGCGACTGCTGCTGGCCTCGTAGCATAGGCGGCGGCACGGCCAGGCTGAGGGGGGCACGGCCGCGGCCACTCCGTACGCGCCGCCGCATCCGCCGCCAGTTTCGAGGTTGAACAATGCTGGAAAACGTCCTGTACACCGCCGTCGCGACCTCTTCCGGCGACGGCCGCAACGGCCACGTCATCTCGGCCGACGGCCAGGTCGACCTGGACCTGGCGATGCCGGCTGAGATGGGCGGCTCCGGCCAGGGCGCCAACCCCGAAGAACTGTTCGCCGCCGGGTACGCGGCCTGTTTCCACAGCGCGCTGCGGGCCGTCGGCCGGCGGACCGGGGTGGACGTCAGCGGTTCCGCCGTCACCGCCTACGTGGGCATCGGGCCCGAAGGCGACGCCTTCGACCTGGTGGTCACGCTGGAAAGCGACCTGCCGAACGTCCCGCCCGAGCAGGCCCGCGACGTCGTCGACGCCGCTCACCAGGTCTGCCCGTACTCCCGGGCCACCCGCGGCAACATCAGTGTCGAGCTGCGGCTGACCGGCCCGGCCGCGGCCGCCGCCCAGCCGGCCTGACCCGCGCGACCGGCCTGCCCGGATGACGGACCTGCGGGAGCGGCTGGCCCGCGCCCGGCTGTACCTGTGCGTGGACGCACGGGAGCGCCAGGGCGACCTGCCGCAGTTCCTTGATGCCGTGCTGGGGGCCGGCGTGGACGTGGTGCAGCTGCGGCAAAAGGGCCTGGAAGCGTCGCAGGAACTGAGGTTCCTGGAGGTGTTCCGGGAGAGGGCGGCCCGGCACGGGGCGCTGTTCGCGGTCAACGACCGGGCCGACGTGGCCTACGCCGCGGGCGCCGACGTGCTGCACCTGGGCCAGGACGACCTGCCGGTCGCGGTGGCCCGCGCGATCATCGGGCCGGATCCGGTGATCGGCCGGTCGTCGCACGCCGAGCCGGAAACCGCGGCCGCCGCCGCGGAGCCGGGCGTGGATTACTTCTGCGCCGGCCCGGTCTGGCCCACGCCGACCAAGCCGGGCCGCCCGGCGCCCGGCCTGCCACTGATCCGGTACGCGGCCAGCCTGGGCCCCGGCCGGCCGTGGTACGCGATCGGCGGCATCGACCTGGGGAACCTGGGCGAGGTGCTGGCGGCGGGGGCCCGCCGGGTGGTCGTGGTGCGCGCGCTGACCGGCGCCGCCGACCCGGCCGCCGCCGCCGCCGAGTTCGCCGCCCGCCTCGCCACCGCGTTACCCTGGGGCCCATGCCTCCGCGTCAGCGCCGATTCGCGGCCCCCGCCGGTGTCCCGGACCGCTCGAGCCGCCCGGGTGGCCGGCCCAGCGCCACGGTCCGGGACCTGATCGCCGCCGGTGGTGAGTCCTATTCGTTCGAGTTCATGCCGCCCAAGACCGACGAGGCCGAGCAGCAGCTCTGGCGGGCGATCCGGCAGCTGGAGCCGCTGCGCCCCACGTTCGTCTCGGTGACCTACGGTGCAGGCGGGTCCACCCGCGACCGCACGGTCCGGGTCACCGGCCGGATCGCCGAGGAGACCACCTTGACCCCGGTCGGGCACCTGACCGCGGTCAGCCACTCCGTGGCCGAGCTGCGCCAGGTCATCGGCTCCTACGCCGCGGTCGGCGTCCGTAACCTGCTGGCCCTGCGCGGCGACCCGCCGGGCGACCCCAACGCTGACTGGGTGCGCCACCCCGAGGGCCTGGATCACGCGGACGAGCTGGTCCGGCTGATCCGGTCCTACGGTGACTTCTGCGTCGGGGTGGCCGCGTTCCCGGAGCAGCACCCGCGGTCTCTCGACCTGGACTCCGACGTGGAGTACTTCATCGCCAAGTGCCGGGCCGGGGCCGACTTCGCCGTGACCCAGATGTTCTTCTTCCCCGAGGACTACCTGCGGCTGCGCGACCGGGTGGCCGCGGCCGGCTGCGAAGTGCCGATCATCCCCGGGATCATGCCGGTCACCAGCGTCCGGATCATCGACAAGGCCATCGAGCTGGGCGGCACCCGGATTCCGGCGGAGCTGGCCGACCGGCTGCACGCGGTGGACGGTGACCGGGCCGCGGTCCGCGAGATCGGCGTCGACTACGGTGCGGCCATGTGCGAGCGGCTGCTGGCCGAGGGCGTCCCCGGCCTGCACTTCTACACGCTCAACTTCTCCCGGGCCACCCGCGAGATCTACGAGCGGCTCGGCCTGGCCGAGCGGGCCGCCCGGATGCGCGGTGAAGCCCGCAAAGACCGCGCCCAGGTCGGCTCGGGTGCGGGCGCCGCATAGCGCGGTATGGGCTCAGGGGCGGGCACCGCGTAGCGGCAGCGTGGCCCCCATGACCGCGTACGGCGGATCGCCGCCGGAGAACCGGTAGGCGGTCAGCAGGTCGACGAAGCCCGCGCTGCGGTAGAGGTGCCGGGCCGGTGATTCGGAATCATGGGTGGACAGCAGGGCGTTCTGCCCGTCCAGGCCGTCGGTGAGCCGGTACAGCAGACTGCGCCCGAGTCCCTGGTGCTGGTAGGCCGGCATCACGTGCAGTTCCGCGACCTCGAACGAATTCGACAGCCAGCGGGCGGCCTCGGCCGCCCCGGACGTGGCCGCGACCGCGTAGTTGACCATGTCATGCCACCACTGGCCGGGCTCGCCGTGGAAGCCGTAGCTGAACGCGACCGGCTCACCGGCGTCGTCCAGCACGGCCAGCGCCCGAAATCCCGGGTTGGTGGCGTGCCGGGCCATGATCGACCGCCGCCCGGACAGCTGCGAAGGCGCCGGGTTCATCGCCGCCGTGTACACGGCCAGCATCTTGTCGACGGCCGCCACGAAGCGTGCAGCCGCCAGTTCCGTCAGCGTCGTCGCCGGGCCCATTCTGAAGAGCTTACGGGACGCACCTGACCACGCCGCCCGGGCCGTGCCGTGCGCCGGGGCCGCCCGGGCGCCGGGCGGGTCAGGTCAGGCGCTGGCGGACGGCCGGGCGGACCGTCACCTGGACCCGCGCGCGGCCCAGCGTGGGGTGCTCAGCGACGACCGTGACCAGGCCCGTGCGCCCGGCCTGGGAGCGCAGCCACACTGCGCCGAGCCCGCCGTAGTCGCCGAACGCGAACGGACTGTCGCCGACCAGCCCGGCCGGCCCATCGACGGTGAGGGTCACCTCGCCGTTGGCGTACCAGCGCTGGTTGCCGTAGGCGTCGACGGCGCGGAACACCACCCGGGTGGCATCCGAGCCGTCGTCATAGATTTCCGAGTCGTCCGCGGTCATGACCAGGTGGTCACCGGCCGGGTTCGACGACATCCGGACCACGGTCACCAGCCGCCCGCCCACGTACCCCTCGATGCGCAGCTCCGGATGGTCGTCCGGGGACACCCGCAGGTCGAGCAGGGTCGGCGGGTAGTCCAGGTGGCCGTACAGCTCCGCGGCCAGCATCGGCTGGCCGGAGCCCGCGTGCGTGTCGCCGAGGAACACCTGGACCTGCTCGCAGTTGTTGGCCAGCAGGGCGTCCGGCCCGGGGCCGGCGGG
Organism: Streptosporangiaceae bacterium; assembly: GCA_036401415.1. Lineage (GTDB taxonomy): Bacteria > Actinomycetota > Actinomycetes > Streptosporangiales > Streptosporangiaceae > Bog-532. The sequence continues at coordinate 8,560 of DASWVA010000273.1, read as the reverse complement.
GGAGGCGCCCGCGCCCAGCTCCCAGAAGAACACCGGCACCACGACCGGGCGGATCCGCGGGTCCACCTGGGACAGGTAGATCGCCGCACCGGGCTTGGCCACCCGGAACCCGTCGGCCACTCCCGCCCACTTGATCCCCTGCCCGCGCACGCCGAACGGCGACGCGTAGTCGAACGCCGCCCAGGCCAGCAGCCCCGCGTACCGGGGGTCCGACTGGGCGTCGTTGTGCACCTGAGCGTGGTAGACGGCCTGCTGGGCCAGGTTGGCCGGCGGGTCCGTCCACCGGTACCGGTGCGGGTGCGGCAGCTCCACCCCGACCGACTCGGTGATCAGGTAGGGCACGCCCCGCTTCGGCGGCAGCAGCCGCGCGTGGCCGGCCGCGTCCCGGTGATAGTCGTTGTACGCGTAGACGTCCTCTGCCCAGCCCTCCTGATGCTGGGTGTACATCGCTCCAGACGACGGCCGCGTGCCGTCCAGCTGCCGGGCGGCCTCCCGGGTCCGCCGGTAGAAGCCCGGCTGGGCCCGCGTCTCGTTCAGCCGGGTGCCCCAGATGATCACCGACGGCCGGCTGCGGTCCCGGGTCACCATGTCCCGCACGTTCTGGACCGACAGGTCCTGCCAGGCCGCGTTGCCGACGTGATGCCAGCCCGGCGTTTCCTCCCACACCATCAGGCCCAGTTCGTCGCAGGCGTCGAGGAAGTGCGGCGACTGGGTGTAGTGCGAGCAGCGGACCATGTTGCAGTTGAAGTCGTTGCGGAGAATCTCGGCGTCCCGGCGCTGGACCCGGGCCGGCATGGCCATCCCGGTGTAGGGGAACAGCTGGTGCCGGTCCAGGCCGAAGATCTTCAGCCGGTTCCCGTTCAGGAAGAAACCGTCGACGCGGAACTCGGCCTGCCGGAACCCGATGCGCTTCTGGACCGGGTGCGACCCCAGCCCGGGCGCACTGAGCGTGGTGGTCAGCGTGTACAGCGTGGGCTGGTCCGGCGACCACAGCCGGACGCCGCCCAGATCGGTGAGCGAGACCGTGGCCATCGCCTGCCCGGCCACCATGGCGGGTAGCGTCCGGGTCGCCGAGGCGACCACCTGGCCGCGCTCGGTCAGCACGGCGGTCAGCTGCGAGGGCTGGGTGACCGGCCGTGCGGCGTCGATCGTGCACTGGACGTCCACCCGCCGCCCGGCCGACAGCACGTCTTCCGTCCGCGCGTACACGTCGGTCAGGTAGGCGTCCGGCACCACCCGGAGCCGGACCTCCCGGTAGATGCCGCCCGGCTGGAAGAAGTCCACCGACTGCGGGCGGCCCGAGGTCGGGGGCACCGGCACACAACGGGCGTCCACGATGACCGCCAGCAGGTTGTCCCCGCTGGTCAGATGCCCGGTCAGTTCGGCGGTGAACGGCAGGTACCCGCCCTGGTGACTGGTGACCGTCTTCCCGTTGAGGAGCACGGTCGCGCTGACCATCACCCCGTCGAAGTCGACCAGCACCCGGCCCGGCGGCAGGCCGTCGGCGTCGATGTGCCGCCGGTACACCCACACGTGCTCCCAGGACTGCGGGTCCCACTTCTGCCACGACAGCCCGGCCGCGCAGTGCGGCAGGGTCACCGCGTCCAGACCGCGCTCATCGTGGGACGGCTGCTCGGACCCGGTGGTGAACCTCCCGAACCGCCAGCCGTTGTTCAGGTCGTACTCCTGGGCCGCGACGTCCGGGTGCGGGGCCCAGTCCCGGACGTCTGGCTCTCTGGCCGCCGGCGTGGCCCGGTGCAGGGCCAGGTCGGTGAGGGCGAACCCGGTCCCGGCGGCACCGGCGGCCAGGCCGGCCGCCAGTACGGTGCGCCGGGAGCATCCCCTCCCGGCCTGTTGGGCAGGCTGTTCTTCCGGTGGTGAGCCCATACCGGACAAAACCTCCACCTATGCATGTCGGTGCGCCAGAGCACGCGATCCCGGATCCGAAGCATTTCTGTGAGCAGGCCCTTGCCGTCGGCGGGTCCAACCTTAAGGACGAATCAGCGTCATCTTTAGTTGCAATCCGGGCGGCTCACCGTGACGTTCGCCTCCTCGACCTGACGATTCCGGTCCGCCCCCGTGGCGACTCTGCGCAACTATCTCATAACTGACAACCACCGGGTCATGGACCAGCGTCCCGGTTGACGGCGGTATGGCGGCCTGTTCCGGATTCGCACCCCGCAGGACTCTGGCCCGCCTCCGCGCCCGGCCGCAAGGAATGTCAGACCCCCTCACTACATTCGAACGCAGGTACAGATGGACTGGACACCTTGCCGAAAGTGTGTTCGACTGAATGTGCGAAATACCGGCGCCCGACCCCCCTCGGGCGACCGGGCCCGGGCCGGGCGCGGTGCAGGGAAGGCCTCGCCCGGCACGGTCCGCAGCGTAGAGAGGACGACGATGATGAACGCAGTCACGTCAGCGCAGGCGCGCACGGTGCGCGCGGGAAGGCCGTCGCCCAGCCGGCCGTCGCCGGGCGGGCTGCCGAGGAGCAGAGTGGCCCCGTCGGCGCTGGCCCAGCTCGAGTCGGCCCGGCGCTACCTGGCCGACGCCGCCGACGAGCCCGCAGCGGCTCTGCGGTACGTCAATGCTCATCTGGCGGCGCTGCGCGCGGCGGCCGCGGTGGTGGCCGCCCGGGGTGAGCCGCCGACCGGGGGACGCCGCCGCCGGCCCCGCAGTGTGTGGGAACTGCTGCCGCAGGTCGAGCCGACCCTGGCCGAGTGGGCCGCGTTCTTCGCGGCCGGGGCGAGCAAGCGGGCCGCCGCGGAGGCGGGCCTGTCTCGCGCCATTGCCTCGCACGAGGCCGACGACCTGGTGCGTGACGCTGAGATCTTCGTGGCCGTGGTGGAGACCGCGCTCGGGGTGGACCAGACGCCCCTGCCGCTCCGCCCAGCCGGCTGACCGGCCCGGTGAAACGGAGAAAGCGGCGTACCGCGTGAGCGGTACGCCGCCTTCTGGCCGTCGGTCGTGCGTACGTTCCTTGCTGTGCCCCGGGTAAGAGCCGGGACCTGGCTAGGGGGTGGTCAGCCGTTCAGAGGGTGTCGATGGCCCCGCGAGCCTCGGAGTCCAGCACACCCCAGTTGATCAGTTCCTCAGTGAGATCGGCGGGTGACTTGTCGTAGATGACCGCCAGCGACCGCAGGTCTTCCTGACGGACCGACAGCACACGGCCGTTGTAGTCGCCGCGCTGGCTCTGGATGGTAGCGATGTACCGGGCCAGCGGGCCGGATTTCTCCTTGGGCAGCTCGTTCATCCGCTCAAGATCAATGACCAGCTTCGGCGTCGGTGCCAGCGGCGTGGGCGCGGAGTCGCCCGGCAGCAGTTCCGACACCGGAACGCCGTAGAACTCAGCCAGCTCGGCCAGCTTCTGCACGGTGACCGACCGGTCGCCGCGTTCGTACGAGCCGACCACCACCGCCTTCCACCGGCCTCGGGACTTCTCCTCAACCCCGTGCAGGGAAAGGCCTTGCTGCGTCCGGATCGCGCGCAGCCGCGCGCCCAGCGTCTTCGCGTACTCAGATGGCATTAGTTGGCCCCCCGGCCAGTCGTTGCTTACGGTAACGGTTACGGACAGTGACGGTAAGCCGCGAGCACCCCAAGGTCAAGCCGAATGGCAAAAACTGGTTGAACCTACCCGGTAACCGGCCTGCCTTATCTCAGCGTTATCTACCCCGCGCTGAGCGTGCAGGAACCTCGATGCCATCGGGCTTTATCGGTGGTCTAGGTCTGTTTTCGACCGGTCAGCGAGAGCTTGTGTCGTTCTGTGAGCGTCCGCCTAGTGTGACCCAAATCACACTACGTAAAGAGTCCTGGCGACCACGAGGCGCCTCCGCCCGCCCACCCGGAACTTGCCCCCCAAGGTGCCCCCGCGCGCCCGCGAGAAGGGGTCCTGGCTGCCCTGATACGGTTGGTTCCCGACAGACGTCCTTTAAGGACCGTTCCGTGAGACGGTGAAGGAGGTCGCGGGTGATGCATGCGCGCAACGGCGGTCAGACGCCGGATGCCGCCGCCAGTCCCGGCGACGTGCACGATGAAGGTCCAGCTCAGGCCAGCCCTGCGGCGGGCACCGATCACAAGCGGGTCCTCGAAACCGGGGAGATCCGCCGGGCGCTGACCAGAGTCGCGCACGAAATCCTGGAACGAACCGACGGCGGTGACGGCATCGTGCTGCTCGGCATTCCCACCCGGGGCGTTCCGCTGGCCCAGCGGCTGGCCGAGCGGGCCGGTGAGTTCGAAGGCCGGGCCATCCCCTGGGGCTCGCTCGACGTCACCATGTACCGGGACGACCTGAGGCTCCGGCCCGCCCGGGCGCTCGGCCGGACCGAGCTGCCCGCCGACGGCATCGACGGCCGGACCGTGGTCCTGGTGGACGACGTCCTCTACTCCGGCCGGACCGTCCGGGCCGCCCTGGACGCACTGACCGATCTGGGCCGGCCGCGCGCGGTACAGCTGGCCGTGCTGGTCGACCGCGGGCACCGGGAACTGCCGATCCGGGCCGACTACGTGGGCAAGAACCTGCCCACCTCCCAGCGCGAGCAGGTCCGGGTGCTGCTGGCCGAGATCGACGGCGAGGACGCCGTGCTCCTCGGCGAGCACGCCGCTGAGCGCCGCGGGGCCCCGGCGTGAACCGGCACCTGATCGCGGCCGCCGACCTGAGCCGCGACGACGCGCTGGTCATCCTGGACACCGCCGAGGAACTGGCCCGCCTCTCAGACCGTCCGATCAAGAAGCTGCCCACGCTGCGCGGCCGCACTGTGGTCAACCTGTTCTTCGAGGACTCCACCCGGACCCGGATCTCCTTCGAGGCCGCCGCCAAACGGCTCTCGGCCGACGTGATCAACTTCTCGGCCAAGGGTTCCAGCGTGGCCAAGGGCGAAAGCCTGAAGGACACCGCGCTCACCCTGGAGGCCATGGGGGCGGACGCGGTGGTCATCCGGCACGTCGCCTCGGGCGCGCCGCACCGGCTGGCGGGCTGGATCAAAGGCCACGTCATCAACGCCGGTGACGGCACGCACGAGCACCCGACCCAGGCCCTGCTCGACGCCTTCACCATCCGCCGCCGCCTGCGCGGCGGCTCCGGTGGCCGCGGCGGCGGGCCGGCCGGGCCCAGCGGCGGCCTGGACGGGCTGCGGGTCGCCATCGTCGGCGACGTGCTGCACAGCCGGGTGGCCCGGTCCAACATCGCGCTGCTGAACACCCTGGGGGCCGAGGTCACCGTGGTCGCGCCGCCGACCCTGCTGCCGCTGGCCGTGGACGGCTGGCCCTGTGAGGTCAGCTACGACCTGGACGCGGTGCTGCCCAAGACGGACGTGATCATGATGCTGCGGGTTCAGCAGGAGCGGATGAACGCCTCCTACTTCCCCAGCGTCCGGGAGTACAGCCGCCGCTACGGGCTGGACACGTCCCGGATGGCGGCGCTGCCGGGGCACGCGATCGTCATGCACCCGGGCCCGATGAACCGGGGTGTCGAGATCGCGGCCGAGGTCGCGGACTCGCCCCGGGCCACGATCGTGGAGCAGGTGGCCAACGGCGTCAGCGTCCGGATGGCCGTGCTCTACCTGCTGCTCGGGGGAACCGATGAGGGATGAGGAAGGTGCCATGACGGACACCTGGCTGATCACCAGCGCCACGCTGCCCGGCGGCCAGCGCGCCGACCTGCTGCTCCGCGACGGCGCGATCGCCCAGATCGGCCAGCACCAGACCGGCCAGCACCAGACCGGCCCGAAGCTCACCGCGGACGGCGCCCAGGTTCTCGACGCCGACGGGCTGCTCGTGCTGCCCGGCCTGGTCGACCTGCACACTCACCTGCGCGAGCCCGGCCGGGAGGACGCCGAGACCATCGAGACCGGTACCCGGGCCGCCGCGCTCGGCGGGTACACCGCGGTGCACGCGATGGCCAACACCGATCCGGTGGCTGACACCGCGGGCGTGGTCGAGCAGGTCTGGCGGCTGGGCCGGGAGGCCGGGCACTGCGACGTCCAGCCGGTCGGCGCGGTCACCACCGGGCTGGGCGGTACCCGCCTGGCCGAGCTGGGCGCGATGGCCGACTCCGCCGCCCGGGTCCGGGTCTTCTCCGACGACGGCCGCTGCGTGGCCGACCCGCTGCTCATGCGGCGGGCCCTGGAGTACGTGAAGGCGTTCGACGGGGTGATCGCCCAGCACGCCGAGGAACCCCGGCTGACCCAGGGCGCCCAGCTGAACGAGGGTGCGGTGTCCGGGCGGCTGGGGCTGGCCGGCTGGCCCGCGGTCGCTGAGGAGGCGATCATCGCCCGGGACTGCCTGCTGGCCGCGCACGTCGGCTCCGCCCTGCACATCTGCCATGTGTCCACCGCGGGCTCGGTGGAGATCATCCGCTGGGCCAAGGCCAAGGGCTGGCCGGTCACGGCCGAAGTCACCCCGCACCACCTGCTGCTCACCGACGATCTGGCCGAAGGCTACGACCCCGTGTACAAGGTCAACCCGCCGCTGCGGACCGCGGCCGACGTCGAAGGCGTCCGCCGGGGCCTGGCCGACGGCACCATCGACTGCGTGGCCACCGATCATGCCCCGCACCCGGCCGAGTACAAGGACACCGAGTGGGCCGACGCGGCCATGGGCATGACCGGCCTGGAGATCGCGCTGCGGGCGGTGCACCTGGCCATGGTGGACACCGGGTTGCTGGACTGGGCCGGGGTCGCCGACCGGATGTCGGTCCGGCCCGCCCGCATCGCCCGGCTGGCCGGGCACGGCCGGCTCCCGGAGGCCGGCGCGCCCGCCAACCTCACCCTCTACGATCCCGGCGCCCGGCCCGAGCCGGTGGACCCGGCCACCCACGCGTCCAAGAGCCGCAACACCGCCTTCCGCGGCGTGACCCTGCCCGGCCACGTGGTGGCCACGTTCCTGCGCGGGGTTCCCACCGTCCTGGACGGCAAGCTGGCCACCGGGACGGTGACCGCGTGAGCGCCGGGTTCCCTGCGGGCACCCCCGTGGCCGGGCCGCCCGCCCTGCTGGTGCTGGAGGACGGCACCACGCTGCGCGGCACCGGGTTCGGGGCCGAAGGCGAGACGTTTGGCGAGATGGTGTTCAACACCGGCATGACCGGCTACCAGGAAACGCTCACCGACCCGTCCTACGCCCGCCAGATCGTGACCATGACCGCGCCGCACATCGGCAACACCGGCGTCAACGCCGCCGACCCGGAGTCGCGCCGGATCTGGGTCGGCGGCTACGTGGTCCGTGAGCCGTCCCGGATCGCCTCGAACTGGCGCGCCGTCCGCGACCTGGGCACCGAGCTGCGGAACCAGGGCATCACCGGCATCGCCGTGCGCGGCACCCGGGCGCTGACCCGCCGGCTCCGCGACCAGGGCGCGATGCGCGCCGCGATCAGCACCACCGAGACCGATCCCGGGTCGCTGCTGGAGCGGGTGCGGGCCAGCCCCGGGATGGCCGGCGCGGACCTGGCCCGCGACGTCACCACCCCGGAGCCGTACACGGTCAGCCCTCCGCCCGGCACCCCGGCCCGCTACCGGGTGGCCGCCGTCGACCTCGGCATCAAGGCATCCACCCCCCGGTACCTGGCCCGGCTGGGCTGCGAGGTGCAGGTGCTGCCGGCCAGCGTGACCGCGGAGCAGATCCTGGCCGCCAGCCCGGACGGGGTGTTCTTCAGCAACGGCCCCGGGGACCCGGCCGCGGCCGGGTACGCGGTCGAGGCCATGCGCGGGGTCCTGGACGCCGGCGTGCCGGTGTTCGGCATCTGCATGGGCAGCCAGATCCTGGCCCGCGCCCTCGGCCTGGGTACCTACAAGCTGCGCTACGGGCACCGCGGCGTGAACCAGCCGGTCATGGACCTGGCCACCGGCCGGGTGCACATCTCCAGCCACAACCACGGGTTCGCCGCCGCGCTGCCCGGCCAGGCCGGTGATAATCCCGCCCCGGGAGGCACCGTCTGGGCGCACATCCCGGACGCCGCCCGCGCGCCGTTCGACACCCCGTACGGTCCGGCCCAGGTCAGTCACGTCAACCTGAACGACGGCGTGGTCGAAGGCGTCCGCCTGCTCGACCGCCCGGTGTTCAGCGTCCAGTACCACCCCGAAGCCGCCCCCGGCCCGCACGACGCCGCCGGGTTGTTCGAGGAGTTCTGCGCCACCATGCCGAGCAGGAGTGCCTGATGCCGCGTCGCGCTGACCTGAAGTCCGTGCTGGTCATCGGCTCCGGCCCGATCGTGATCGGCCAGGGCTGTGAGTTCGACTACTCCGGGACCCAGGCCTGCCGGGTGCTGAAGGCCGAGGGCATCCGGGTCAGCCTGGTCAACTCCAACCCGGCGACGATCATGACCGACCCGGAGTTCGCGGACCGGACCTACGTGGAGCCGATCACCGCCGAGGTGCTGGAGAAGGTCATCGCGATCGAGCGGCCCGACGCGGTGCTGCCCACCCTGGGTGGCCAGACCGCGCTCAACGCCGCGGTCGAGCTGCACGAGTCCGGCGTCCTGGCCCGGTACGGCACCGAGCTGATCGGGGCCCGGATCGACGCGATCAAGGCGGGCAAGGACCGGGAGCGGTTCAAGGAGATCGTGACTCAC
>DASWVA010000272.1:0-5105 GCA_036401415.1 Streptosporangiaceae bacterium | reverse complement strand
TGATGCCGCCGTAGGTTTTGGTCACGTTGCCGATGCCGGCGGACGAACCGGACCCGGTTGCGCTGCGCCCGGGCGACGGCGAGGCCGCCGGGTGGATGCCGGTGTAGTCCGACCCGAGGATCAGGTCCACGGCGTCGCTGGCCACGCCGCTGGCCGCACTGACCGGCTGAACTTCGGCGTTGGGCACCATCGCGGCCAGCGCCCGGGCCGCCCCGGCCTCATCGGCCGAGCTGTACTGGACGATGGTGGCCGAAGACGGCGCCGCGGCGTCGCCGGTGCCGATCACGTGGAAGGCCTTCTGGGTCAACGCGGTCGCGGCCTTCGCGGCCAGGCCGGCGATACCGGCCCCGTTCAGCACGTTGACCTGGACACTGGACGGGCTCACGGCCGGGGCGGCGGGAGTCGCGGACACCGACGCCCGCGGGGTGGCGCCCGGCTTCGGCTTCACCGTCTGGTCGTGCGCGATCTCGCTGAACAGCGAGGCGGCCTGCGGCTGCTGCCACAGCACCCGGTTGGCGTCGGCCGGGTCCTGGACCACCGGGACCTGGGTGAACTGGACGCCCTTGGTGCTCAGGCCCTTCATGCTGGTGGCGATGCCCCGCATGTCGTTGACGGACAGGCCGCTGTCGGTGGTCAGCGTCTTGGCCACGTCGCGGGCGATGCTGAACACCTGGGTCACGTTGGACAGCACGTTCTGCGATTCGATCTGCTGCACCAGCGCCGCCATGAAGTACTGCTGCCGCTGGATGCGCTGCAGGTCCGAGCCTTCGCCGATGTGCCGTTCCCGGACGAAGGCCAGCGCCTGGACGCCGTTCACGTGGTGCTGGCCCGCGCTCAGGTCCAGGTGGGAGGCGGGGTCGTCGATGGCCTCGGGCAGGCAGACGTTGACGCCGCCGAGGTCGTTGACCACCGACTGGAACCCGCCGAAATTGATTTCCACGAAGTGGTTGATGAAGATCCCGGTGGTCGACTCCAGCGTCCTCCACAGGCAGGCCGCACCCCCGGCCGCGTACGTCGCGTTGAGCATCTCGTTCCCGCCGGGCTGGGCGGTCTGGCCCTTGGTGCCCGTCCCGTCGGGCTGGCAGCCGACGATCGGCACCAGCGAGTCGCGGGGGAAGCTGATCACCACCGCGCCCTTGTGGCCGGGCAGGATGTGCAGCAGCATCATCGTGTCCGAGCGGGCCCCCTGGATGGCCTGCGCGCTGCCGAACTGCCCGTGGGTGCCCACCCGGCTGTCCGAGCCGATGACCAGGATGTTCTGCGCCGAGGTGTACTGCACCGGCCGCTTCGGGCCGAGCAGGTGGGACACGTTCTCCTGCTTGATCCCGTCCACCACGTCGCGGTAGGCGACGTAAGCGGTGAGCGACGCGGCGACCAGGACGACCGTGGTGATCAGCGAGGCCCACTTGAGGATCTTCCGCTTGCGGGACCGGCCGGGTCCGGTGCCGTCGCCGCCCGGTCCGGCGGGGCCGCCCGGTCCGCCCGGCCACCCGCCTCCCGGCCACCCGGCCGCCTTCCCGGCCGCCAGCGGGACGCTGCCGGCCTGGTACCCGGTGACGAACTGGTGATCACTTCTGGACGGCCCGGGAGAAGGGGAGAAACCCGGGCGGCTGGGCCGCACCGCCGGACCGGGTACCGGCTCGTCGAGCGAGTACGTACGCGGAGTGAACCGGGGGCCACCCGAGCGGGGCCGCACGGACGCGCCGGAGCGCATCTCGTCGAGATCGGGCTCGCGGTCCATCGGTTTCTGCGGTCCTCACTGGCCATCCAGGGAATGCGACCGTGGTCAGCCGGTCGCGTTCGGGGCCTGGCGCCTGCATCAGCGGGTTCGCGCCGGACGCCCATCGGTGCTGCCCGGTGCTGTGCTGCTGCCCGGTGCTGTGCTGAGCCAGCCGCGCTGCTGTCCCTAATGTTTACCGTGTATCAAAACGATATTTGCTCAAATCAGCCGCAAAGGTACTTACGAACCAGTGTCATCGCCGGTTCGGCCGGACCCAGCCGGGGGCCCGGCGACACGTACGCGTGCCCGGGGCATGGCCATGCGTAGCCGCCGTTGACCCGGGCCCCTAAAGTAGGTCCGTGCGCCGAGGACCCCGCTCGTCAGGCAAGGGCGCCGAGGCGAGCCATCGTGCCGGCGAGCCGGCCCCGCAGGCCGGCCCGCCCGAGCCGGGCGAGCCGGGCGAGCCGGACGACACCGCCGCCATCCGCACCATGAGCGACCACCCGGAGGACGACGGTCCCGGCGACCCCGGCGACCCCGGCGACCCCGGCGACCCCGACGACCCCGGCGACCCCGGCCACCCCGGCGGCGCCGGATCCGGCGGCCGGGGCCGGGGCCTGCGTGCCCGGCTGGCCCCTCGCAGTCCCCGGCTCCGGCCCTGGCCCCCACTCCGGCTCCCGCCCCGGGGCCGTCCCGGCCGCCGTCCCCGGCCCGGGGGCACCCGGCTGCCCGGCACCATCTTCGCGGCGGTGACGATCGCGCCGACGCTGCTGGTCATGGCCTGGCTGCTGGCCGGACTGCCGCTGCTGCTGGCCAGCCGGTTCTCCGACATCCCCATGCTGATCATCGCGGTGCCGCTCGCGGTGGCCCTGATGTTCCTGGTCATGCGGGACCTGCCCGCCGCCTGGCCGCACGGCATCCGCGAACTCCGGGACACCACCGGTGACCGTCCCGCCCCGCCCGCGGCCGCCGCCCCGCAGGCTGGGCCGGAGGTCCCGCAGGCCGGGACGGAGGCGGTGACGTCGGAGCTTCCCCCGGCTCAGGGGAAGGGTGAGATTAAAACCAATGCGGAGCCCACCGGGACCGGCACAGCGCCACGGGCGGCCGGAGCCCCGGCGGGAGCCACGGCCGGGACCCGCAGCACCGAAGCCCGCGGGCCGGCCGGGGCCACCGACTGGCCGAAGCCCGATGTGCCCTGGTGGGCCCTGGTGGCGACGCTTCTCATCGCCGCCGGTTTCGCGGTGTGGCAGCTCGCGGAAAACTCCCAGCAGGTCATCGTGCTCCGCGACCCGGCCAGCTACCTGCAGTTCGCCTACTGGATCGCCCAGCAGGGCAGCACGCACATCCCGGAGTCGCTGGCCGCGTTCGGCGGTCCGCACCCGGGGATGACGTTCGGCAGCCTCGGGTTCTTCCAGTCCGGGGGCACGATCGTGCCCCAGTTCATGGCCGGGCTGCCGATGACCCTGGCCATCGGGGTGTGGGCCGGCGGACCGCTCACCGCGGTGGCCATGGCCCCGGTCATCGGGGCCTGCGCGATCCTCGCCTTCGCGGGCCTGGCCGGGCGGCTGGCCGGTGGCCGGTGGGCCCCGGCCGCGGCCCTGGTCCTCGCGATCAGCCTGCCCGAGCAGTACACCAGCCGGACCACCTTCAGCGAGACGCTGGCCCAGCTCATGCTGTTCGGCGGCCTGAGCCTGCTGGCCGACTCGTTCACGCTGACCACCGGGCGGCACCCGGCCGCCGGGCCGCCCGTCACGTCCTGGCGCGACGGGCCCGCGCCGCACGTCGCGCTGGCGTTCTTCGGCGGCCTGGCCGTCGGCCTCACCCTGCTGATCCGCATCGACGGGATCAGCGATCTGCTCCCGGCCATCCCGTTCCTGGGCATCCTGCTGGTCACCCGGCGGCCGCAGGCCGTTCCGCTCGGCCTCGGGCTGCTCATCGGGGTGGCGTACGGGCTGGCCGACGGTTTCGTGCTGTCCCGGCCGTACCTGGATTCCCTGTCCGGGTCGCTGCGGCCACTGGCCATCGTCGCGCTGGCCGCGGTCGCGCTGACCGGCATCGGCATGGGCCTGCTCAACGCCCGGATCACGCGTCGCTGGATCCGGGCCCTGCTCCGGGCCCGCCCGCTGCGCTGGCTGCCCGACGCGGTCGCGGTGCTGACCGTGCTGGTGGTCGTGGGGTTCGCCGTCCGCCCGTACTTCCAGACCGTCCGCGGCGAGACGGACCCGGCCACCATCAGCTACGTGGCCGAGTTGCAGAAGCTCGCGCACCTGCCCATCGACGGCCACCGTCAGTACGCCGAAGACAGCCTGTACTGGGTCATCTGGTATCTCGGCGTCCCCGCCGTCATCCTCGGCGCGCTGGGCATCGCCCTGCTCGCCCGCCGGGTGCTGAAGTCCCTCATCACCTGGCGCGACAGCGGTGCGGCGCGGATCTGGGCGCTGCCGCTGGCGATCACCGCCTGGGTCACCGTGAGCGTGCTGTGGCGCCCCGGCATCATCCCCGACCAGCCGTGGGCCAGCCGCCGCCTGGTCCCGGTGGTGCTGCCGGGCCTGATCCTGGCCGCGACCTGGATGGCGGCGTGGATCAAAGAGCGCGGACGGCTCCTCGGCGCCAGCCGGGTGGCCGCGGCCATCGTCGCCGTCTGCTGCGTGATCGCCCTGCTGGTCCCGGCGGCGGTGACCACCTTCGGGGTCGGCACGACCAGGACCGCCAGCGGCTCGAGCCGGCCCACCGCGCACGGTCTGGCGTTCAAACGGACGGGGGAAGGCGAGCAGCGGGCCGTCCGCGAGCTGTGCTCCTCGATCGGGCCGGACGCCTCCGTGATCATCGTGGACCCGCTCACCGCCGACCGGTTCAGCCAGGTCATCCGCGGTATGTGCGCCACTCCCACCGCCCGGATCGACAGCGCCACGCCGGGCCAGGTGTCGGCGGCGGTGGACGGGATCTCCCGCGCCGGGCGGCGCCCGATTTTGCTGGCCGGCACCCAGTCCCAGCTGTCGGCCTACGGTGGCGGGGCGCGGAAGATTCTCGATCTGGTCACCACTCAGGACGCCCACGAGCTGACCCAGCCGCCCACCCGGACGTGGCCGATCCACTTCGTGATCTGGATGGCGAACCCGGGCGGAGTGCCCGGAGCAGGCGTGGCCAGTCAGACGGCAGAGTATTCTCGCCACGCGTGAGCACACCTAGCGAACCGGGGCCGATCAGCGAGCGGCCCGACGAGCCGGCCCGGCGCAACCGGGCCGGCGGGTCTCACGAACGCCCCGGCCGGTCGTACCGGAACCCCGGCGGATCGCACGGGGCCGACCGGTCCCGGCGTCCCGACCGGGGCCAGCCCGAGCCGCCCCCGTTCCCGTCCTCGTTTCCGCCGCCGGATCAGGATCCC
>DASWVA010000271.1:0-1809 GCA_036401415.1 Streptosporangiaceae bacterium | reverse complement strand
AGGTCAACCTCGACGTCCAGCACCCCGGCGCCCGGTGCCTGCAGGGACAGCTGGGTACCGTCCGCGCTGATCCGGGGCGTGATCCCGGCCAGGCGCGGATCCCGGCGCTGGCTGCGGAACACCCCGTCCAGACCGGTGACCATGAACGTACGGTCGTGGGCCAGCCCGGCCGGGGTCAGCTCCGCCTCGGCCAGTACGACCCCGGCACAGCTCTTCACGGGGTAAGTCCACAACCCGGTGACAATGGCCGACCCGTCCGGCATGTCCCCAGATTATGCCCTGGGCACCGACGCCGGGGTGTTCACCGCCCGCGAGGGCCTAGCCACCCGACATCGCCCCCACGATCAGGTAGGGCTCACTGCCGGAGGCCACGGCCTCCGGCAGTGGCGTGTCCGGGGCCTGATGAGAGAGGTCCTGCTCGCAGGCGAAGAACCGGACGAAGGCCCGGCGCGGGCCGCCGCCGTGGTCGCGAATGGTGCCGCCCAGCACCGGGTAACGGGCCTCCAGCGCGTCCAGAACGGACCGGTGGGTGACCGGGCCGGCGACGTCGAGCCGCACCTCCCCGGTCACCTGGGCCAGGGTCTTCAGGTGGGCGGGGAGCACAACCCGGATCATGACAGGGTCTGGACCTCGACCGACAGCACGGCCGGCAGGTCCCGGACGATCGGCGCCCAGCTGTCCCCCGCGTCCGCCGACGCATAGACCTGCCCGCCGGTGGTGCCGAAGTACACGCCGCAGTCATCGAGCGCGTCCACCGCCATCGCGTCCCGGAGCACGTTGACGTAGCAGTTCTGCTGGGGCAGCCCGGCGGTGAGCGGCTCCCACTCTTCCCCGCCGGTGCGGCTCCGGTAGACGCGGAGCTTCCCCTCGGGCGGGTAGTGCAGGGAGTCGCTGGTGATCGGCACCACGTAGACGGTGTCCGGCTCGTGCGCGTGCACGTCGATGGGAAACCCGAAGTCGGTGGGCAGGTTGCCGCTGATCTCGTGCCAGGACTCCCCCGCGTCGTCGCTGCGCATAACGTCCCAGTGCTTCTGCATGTAGAGCACGGACGGCCGCGCGGGATGCTGGGCGATCCGGTGCACACAGTGACCGACCTCGGCGTCCGGGTCCGGGATACCCTCCGACTGCAGCCCGCGGTTGACCGGGCGCCAGGTCACGCCCTCGTCGTCGGAGCGGAACGCGCCCGCGGCCGAGATGGCCGCGAACATCCGGCCGGGCGCCGACGGGTCGAGGATGATGGTGTGCAGGCACATGCCGCCCGCCCCCGGCTGCCAGGACGGCCCGGTGCCGTGCCCCCGCAACCCGGGCAGCTCCCGCCAGGTCTGGCCGCCGTCGGCCGACCTGAACAGGCCCGCGTCCTCGACCCCGGCGTACACCGTGTCCAGGTCGTCCAGCCCCGGCTCCAGGTGCCACACCCGGGCGAACTCCCACGGGTGCGGGGTGCCGTCGTACCACTGGTGGGTGCCGGGAACGCCCTCGTAACTGAACTGGTTGCCGACCGGTGCCCACGTCCGGCCGCCGTCGTCGGACCGCTGAATGATCTGCCCGAACCAGCCGCTGGACTGGGACGCGTACAGCCGGTCCGGATCGACCGGCGATCCCTTGACGTGATAGATCTCCCAGCCCGCGAAGTGCGGGCCGCTGACGTCCCACTGGTCCCGCTTGCCGTCCGCGCTGAGCACGAACGCGCCCTTGCGCGTCCCCACCAGCACCCGTACCCCGCTCATCCGCTGTCCCTTCGCCGGAGTAGCTCTAGTTACCCCGGGCAGACCGCCGCGGGGCCGGAAAGTCATCGCTCCGGCCGCCAGG
>DASWVA010000270.1:0-6772 GCA_036401415.1 Streptosporangiaceae bacterium | reverse complement strand
CCGCAGGCCATCCTCGGGGTCGGGGTCGGCGTGCCCGGCGTGGTCGAGCATGGTGCCGAGGTGCTGCTCTACGGCCAGACCTACGGCTGGGACGCGGTGCCGCTGGAGCGGCTGCTGCGCGCGGGCACGGACCTGCCGCTGTACATCGAGAACGGCGCGAACACGCTCGGCCAGGCCGAGCTGTGGTTCGGCGCGGGCCAGGGCGCCCGGCACGGGGTGGTCTGCCTGATCGGCTCCGGCGTGGGCGCGTCAATCATCGGGCACGGCGCGGCCGAGCGGGCCGGGACCTCCAGCGGCACCGAGTGGGGTCACACCACGATCATGGTGGGCGGCCGGGACTGCCGCTGCGGGTCGCTGGGCTGCCTGGAGGCGTACGTCGGGGCCGAAGCCATCCTGGACCGGTACGGCCAGACCCGCGGCCAGCCCCGGGAGCAAGCCCTGCCCGGCGACGAGGAGTCGGCCCTCGCCGCCCTGGTCGACCTGGCCGAGGACTCCCCCGAGGCGGCCCAGGTGCTCGACGACACCGCCCTGTACCTGGGGGCGGGCATCGCCGACCTGATCAACCTGTTCGAACCGGACCAGATCATCCTGAGCGGCTGGGCCGGCCTGCTCCTCGGCCAGCGGCTGCTGCCCGCTATCCGGTCCTCGGCCCGCGAGCACGCCCTGAGCCATCCGTACGCCGAAACCACGATCTCCGTCGGCCGGATCGGCCCGGACGCGGTCGCGCGGGGCGCGGCCACCCTGCCCATACAGGCCTTCCTGAATGGGACCGCGGTGCCGGCCGCGCGACGGCGAAACGTGGCCGGTCACGCCGGCTGAAACGGCGAAGAGCCAATTGGCGCAATAGTGCGGATATACCGCGTCACAGATGGCTGATGCCCTAACGTTTGGGCTGATACGTGGTGAGCGCGGGGCTTCCATGTGTCCCGCGGGGCCGTCAGCAATGCCAGGCGGCCGCCGGCTGGCCGGTTTTGCCGGTAGTTTTGCCGACGCGGGACGGGCCACGAATCGTCGATGGCAAACGACGATACGAGGTGGGGAAATGGCGACGGGCCGACCAGGACACCGCAGCCCGAAACGGCCGTCCGGGTCGCGGCGGCGTTACCTGTGGGCGCTGACCGGGGTGCCGGTGGTAGCCGCGGCGGGCGTGCTCGTGGCCATGGGCCCGCACGGCGCGGCCACGCAGACCCGGGACCAGATCAGCGCGGCCGGGCCCAGCCGGGCCGTCACGGCCCAGGGCCCGGCGACCGACGTCCAGGCCGCGGCCCAGTCCCCGTGCGCGGCCGGAGGCGGCACGGTCATGGGCTCGGGCCGGTCCGCCGCGTGCTCGGTCGGGGCCGAGGGCATCGCCAGGATGCCGGGCCACCGGAGCAGGCCGCACCCCAGGCCGTCCGCCTCGTCGCCCTCGGCGTCGGCCCCGCCGTCGGCCCCGGCCACCGCCGCGCCGTCCTCGTCCGCCCCGGCCGCCACCGCGCCGGCGTCGGCCGGCTCATCTCAGCAGGGGACCCCGGCCGACCAGGTGCTGGCCCTGATCAACCAGGCCCGGGCCCAGAACGGCCTGCCCGCCCTGACGTACTCCTCCGGCCTGGACGACAGCGCGTCCCAGCACAACCTGCTGATGGCGCAGGGCTGCGGGCTGTCCCATCAGTGCGCGGGTGAGCCCGCGATCGGTGACCGCGAGACCGCGGCCGGCGTCCACTGGACCTCGGCCGGCGAGAACATCGGCGAAGAGGGCCCGATCAGCGATGACACCACGGACATCGCCCAGGCCGCGGTGGCCCTCACCCAGGACATGCTGAACGAGCAGCCCCCAAACGACGGCCACCGCAAGAACATCCTGTCCTCGTCGTTCGGGCACATCGGCATCGCGGTGTACCGCGCCAGTTCCGGCACGGTCTGGATGACGCAGGACTTCTCGAACTAGGGCCCGGCCACGGGCTGAGTACAGCACCGCCGGCCGCACCTGGGGGCGCGGCCGGCGGTGGAGACGTGCAAGTCTCGGTTAGATGGGGACGACCTGCTCGGCCTGGGCCCCGCGGGCGCCCTGGCCGATCGAGAATTCGACCCTCTGGTTCTCCTGCAGGCTGCGGTAGCCCTCGGACTGGATGGCGGAAAAGTGCACGAAGACGTCGGCTCCGCCGTCGTCCGGTGCGATGAAGCCATAGCCCTTGTCAGCGTTGAACCACTTGACGGTTCCTTCTGCCATACCCGATCTCTCCTACAACGATCTTCGGGTCCACTTGTGTGTCCCCGGGCTGCTGCGACCGCCCGCCTCGGAGTGAGGGCCCTGGGCGCCCGCCGTCGTGGTTCGCAGG
The DNA here is from genome assembly GCA_036401415.1 of Streptosporangiaceae bacterium. Taxonomy (GTDB): domain Bacteria; phylum Actinomycetota; class Actinomycetes; order Streptosporangiales; family Streptosporangiaceae; genus Bog-532. The sequence goes on along the minus strand of DASWVA010000270.1, from coordinate 4,457 downwards.
CACCGTGACCGGACCGCGAACTGCGACGACAACCACGGCTATTTAACACCATGCGGTGTGCCGGTGCGGCCCGACACCGCACGGGCGGAATCCAGGGCCCGCATCACCGTCAGCGTTCCCGCCAGCGGCATCAGCGGCGATTCGGTCAGCCCGGCCCGCAGGCAGCGGGCCACTTCGGCGGCCTCGTAGGTGAAACCCTCCCCGTGCAGCTTGATCTGCCGGGTGCGTGGCTCGCCGTCAACGGGCACCAGCGTGTAGGTGTCCGGCTTGAAGAACGGCTCCCCCGCGGCCGACCCGACGGTGATGACGCCGCCGGTCCCGGTGATCGTGGCCACGCGGGTTGATCTGGCCCACAGGCCGCAGTAGTAGAGACCGACCGCGCCGCCCGGGTACCGGGCGATGATCGCGGTGCTGGCGTCCACCCCGGTGGGGGCGGGAGCCATCACGGCCTTGATCTCGTCGGGCGCGCCGAGCAGCATCGAGCCGAACGACACCGGATAGACCCCCAGGTCGAGCAGGGCCCCCCCGGCCAGGGCCGGGTTCCACAACCGGTCGTCGGGGTGGTAGTCGGCCGCGCCGGCCAGGTCGGCCTGGACCGCGACCACCCGGCCGACGGCGCCGCCGTCCACCAGGTCGGCCACCTCGCGCACGATCGGGTTGAAGCGCGTCCACATGGCCTCCATGGCGAACACCCGCCGGCTGGTGGCCAGCGCGATGAGCTGGGACGTCTCGGCCGCGGTGACCGTGAACGGCTTCTCCACCAGGACCGCGCGGCCCGCCTGCAGGCACAACCGGGCCGCCTCGAAGTGCTCGGAGTGCGGGGTGGCCACGTAGATGACGTCCAGGCTGTCGTCCCCGGCCAGGGCGGTGTACGAGCCGTAGTACTTCTCCATGCCGAAGTCGGCGGCGAACTGCTGGGCGCGGCCCGAGGACCGGGAGCCGACCGCGGCCGGCGTCTGGTCCGGCAGCAGCAGCAGATCCGCCACGAAACTGCGGGCGATCCGGCCCGCCCCGAGGATGCCCCACCGGATCGGTGGCTGTCCTGTCTCGACCTGCGCCTCAACCGTCATGAGCCTGAGCGTAACGACAGCCTGAGTCAAGGCCGCGAATGCGGGTAGCCGCCGGGGCATGACGGATACCTTGAAAGCTGTGCTGTTCGACGTGGACGGCACGCTGGTCGACACCAACTACCCGCACGTGGTGTGCTGGTGGGAAGCATTCTCGCAGGCCGGATTCAACATCCCGATGGCGCGGATCCACCGGGCCATGGGCATGGGCTCGGACCAGATGCTGGACGCGCTGCTGCCGGAGGACCGGGACCGCGACGAGGACGGGTCCATGCGGGCCGCGCACAGTGCGCTGTACGCGACGTACTGGACCCGGGAGAAGCCGCTGCCGGGCGCGGTGGACCTGCTGCGGGCCTGCCGTGACCGCGGCTGGCAGGTGGTGCTGGCCAGTTCGGCCGACGAACGCGAATTCGAGGCGTTGCGGACCGCGCTGGACGCGGACGACGCGATCAACGCCGCCACCAACTCGGCCAACGTGGAGCAGAGCAAGCCCGCGCCGGACCTGGTTCAGGTGGCCCTGGACAAGGCCAAGGTCTCACCCGACGCGGCGGTGTTCGTGGGGGACACGGTGTGGGACGTGCAGGCGTCCGGCAAGGCCGGGGTGGCCTGCATCGGGGTACTGAGCGGTGGCATCGGCCGGGATGAACTGCTCGGCGCGGGCGCGGCCGAGGTGTACGACGGGCCGGCCGCCCTGCTGGAGGCGGTACGGGCCAAGGCGGCCGACAGCATCCTGGGCCGTGGCAGCGGCGACTGATCCTTCCGCGATACGGTTACGGCGATGAGCGAGCCTGTGGCAACCCAGACCGATGACCGCCCGGTGGTGGCGGTGGCCAACCGGCTGCCGGTCCAGCACGGTGAAGACGGCTGGGAACTGTCTCCCGGCGGCCTGGTCACCGCGCTGCGGCCGGTGATGTCGACCCATTCAGGCGCCTGGGTCGGCTGGGACGGCGGTACCAAGGGCATGCCGGCCACGCTGCCGGACTCCGGCGTGCGGCTGAAGCCGGTCGGCCTGTCCTCGGCCCAGGTCCGCAACTACTACTACGGCTTCTCGAACGCGACGCTGTGGCCGCTGCTGCACTACGCGATCGAGAAGCCCCGGTTCGAGCGGGCCTGGTGGCACTCCTACCGGGACGTGAACGCGATCTTCGCCAACCAGGCGCTGGAGGCGCTGGAGGCGGACCCGGACGCGCTGGCGTGGATTCACGACTACCAGCTGATGCTGGTCCCCCAGCTGATCCGCAGCCGGCGGCCCGACCAGCCGATCGGGTTCTTCCTGCACGTACCGTGGCCGTCACCGGACATCTTCGCCCGGCTGCCGTGGCGAGAGCAGATCCTGACCGGGCTGCTCGGGGCGGACGTGGTGTCCTTCCACACCGAGCACTACCGCAGCAACTTCGTGCGGGCCTGCGCCCGGCTGCTGTCCGGGTCGGGTATCGAGGTGCGCGGCACGAGGATCGCCATGCCGGACGGCCGGGTGGTGCAGACCACGGCCGCGCCGATCTCCATCGACGCGACCGACTTCACCCGGCACGCGTGCAACCCCGAGACCGACACTGAGGTCGAGGTCCTGCGGGAACAGTTCGCCGGGCGGACGCTGCTGCTCGGCGTGGACCGGCTGGACTACACCAAGGGCATCGTGGAGCGGCTGCTGGCCGTGGAGATGATGCTGGAGCGTAACCCGGACATGCGGACCAGCACCGCCTTCCTGCAGGTCGCGGTGCCGAGCCGGGACAACGTGCGTGAGTACCGGCAGCTGCGGGCCAACGTTGAACAGCACATCGGCCGGATCAACGGGCGGTTCACCGAACCCGGGGCCGACGTGCCCGTCCACTACCTGTACCGGGGGCTGGGCCAGCAGCAGCTGGCCTCTTACTACGCGAGCGCCGACGCACTGCTGGTCACCCCGCTGATCGACGGGATGAACCTGGTCTGCAAGGAGTACGTCACGGTCCAGGAGGCGCGCAGGTCCAGTGGGCTGCTGGTGCTGAGCGAGTTCACCGGCGCGGCCGAGGAACTGCCGCAGGCCGTGCTGTGCAACCCGTTCGACGTCGAGGGCCTGTCCTATCGCATCGAGCAGGCGCTCCGCCTGCCGCCCGAGGTCCGGCGGGCCGCGATCTCGGATATGGCCTCCTACGTCCGCAAGCACGACGTGCACCGGTGGGTGGCGGAACAGCTGTCCGAAATCACCGCCCGCGGCGGCCGGGACGCCTGACCCGTCCGGGGCCGGTAGCTCAGCCGGGCGAGCTACCGGGCCCGGAGGTGCTGGTAGGCCGCGAGGGACTCATTGCGCGCCGTGGCGTGGTCGACGATCCGTTCCGGATAGCCGTCCGGCAGTCCCTCGCCGCGCTCCCAGGGCTCGTGGATCTCCTTGCTGGCCAGGCCGCGCAGCTCGGGCACGTAGCGGCGGATGTAGTCGCCGTCGGGATCGAATTTGGAACCCTGGGTGACCGGGTTGAAGATGCGGAAGTAGGGTGCGGCGTCGGTGCCGGTGCCCGCGGTCCACTGCCAGCCGTGCTGGTTACTGGCCAGGTCGGCGTCGACCAGGTGCCGCATGAAATACCGGGCGCCATGCCGCCACTCGATGTGCAAGTCCTTGACCAGGAATGAAGCCACGATCATGCGGACCCGGTTGTGCATCCAGCCTTCGGCCAGCAACTGGCGCATGCCGGCGTCCACGATCGGGTAACCGGTCCGGCCCTGCGCCCAGGCCCGGAACGCCTGGTCGGCATCCTGGCCGGTCGCGTACGGCATCTTGGCCATCTGGGGCAGGAAGTACTCCCGGGCACTGTCGGGCCAGAAGTACAGCACGGCGGCATAGAACTCACGCCACGCGATCTCCTTGCGGTAGGTCGAATCACTTTCGCCCAGGCTGTCCAGGATCGTCCGCGGGTGGATCGAGCCCCACTTCAGGTAGGGCGACATCCGCGATGTGTGGTCCAGGCCGGGGCGGTTCCGCCCGGTGGCGTAGCCACTCAGGTGGCTGCGCCGGAACCGGTCCCAGGCGGCCAGCGCGGCCTCCTCGCCCGCGTCCGGCAGGGCCAGGCCGGGCGGCAGGTCCGGATCCTGCGGGATGCCGGTGCCGTCCACCGTGCGCCACTGCACGTCTTCCGGCCTGGACTTCGCGGGCTGGCGCCAGCCGTGGTCGGACCAGGCCCGGAAGAACGGGGTGTACACCTTGAACGGAGTGCCGTCGCCCTTGGTCACCCGGCCCGGGGCCACCGCGTACGGCGACCCGGTGCGGACCAGCGGGACAGTGAGCGCGCCGTCCACCCGCTCGTCGCGGGCCCGGCCGTAGGGCCCGAAGTCCGCGCTGATGTGCACGGAGGAGGCGCCGGCCTCCCGGGCCACGGCGGGCACCACGTTCTCCGGCTTGCCCCGGCGCACGACCAG
>DASWVA010000269.1:0-2939 GCA_036401415.1 Streptosporangiaceae bacterium | reverse complement strand
GACCCGGCCCGGATGCAGACCATCCTGCACTCCGCGCTGCAGGTGGTGGACGACGCCAAGACGCTGCTGACCCCGTTCCTGCCGCGGTCGTCCCAGCAGGTGTTCGAGATGCTCGGTGGCCAGGGCACCTGGTCGGGCATGCCGGAGATCAGGGAGGTCGACGAGGACGGCGGCCCGTCCTACCCGGTGATCACCGGCCGGTACGACCACCTCGGCCGGTGGCAGTCCCGCCCGATCACGCCCGGCACGCCCCTGGAGGTGCCGAAGCCGCTGTTCACCAAGCTGCAGCCGTCGGTGGCGGAGGAGGAAGTGGCCCGGCTGCGGAAGGAGTCCGACGGCTGATGGCCCCGCCCGCGAGCACACGGCGAGGGGATCCCGTCGTCTCGGATCCGCTGCCCCGTCCCGCGTTCGACAGCCACACCCACCTGGACATCATGGGCCTGCCGGTGCCGGGCGTGCTGGCCGCGGCGCGGCAGGCGGGCATCGCGCGGGTCATCACCGTCGGCACCGACCTGGAGTCGTCCCGCTGGGCGGCGGCCTGCGCCGCCGGCCATGCCGACGTGTACGCGGCGGTAGCCGTCCACCCGAACGAGACGGCCGCCGCGGCCGGGGGCGACGCCGGCCGGATGGAGGAGGTACTGGCGGGGATCGAGACGCTGGCCGGACTGCCGCAGGTCCGCGCGGTTGGCGAGACCGGCCTGGACTACTACCGGGACCACAGCGATCCAGCGGTCCAGCGGGACTGGTTCCGGGCCCACATCGGCATCGCCAAGCGGACCGGCAAGGCGCTGATGATCCATGACCGGGAGGCCCACGAGGACGTGCTCCGCATCCTGGCCGAGGAGGGCGCGCCACCCCGCGTGGTCTTCCACTGCTTCTCCGGTGACGGCGAACTGGCCCAGCGGTGCGCGGACGCCGGCTACGTGATGAGCTTCGCGGGCAACCTGACCTTCGCCAGCGCGCAGAACCTGCGCGACGCCGCCGCGGTCGCCCCGGCCGGCCTGGTCCTGGTGGAGACGGACGCGCCGTTCCTCACCCCGGTCCCGTGGCGGGGCAGGCCCAACTCACCCGCCCTGACCGCGTACACCGTGCGCTTCCTGGCCGAGGTCAGGAAGATGGACGTCGCGGAGCTCTGCGACCAGCTGACCGCGACCGGGGAGCGCATGTACGGCCCATGGTGAAGCGGTGGTGACCCCCCCGGAGACGGCCCAGCTGCTGGGTCCGGCGCAGATCCGGCGGCTGGCGGACCGGCTCGCGGTGCGGCCCACCAAGAAGCTCGGCCAGAACTTCGTCATCGACCACGGCACGGTGCGCCGGATCACCGCCCTGGCCGGGCTGCGGCCCGGGGACGTGGTGCTGGAGGTCGGCCCGGGCTTCGGCTCGCTGACACTGCCCCTGCTGGAGGTGGCGCACCGGGTGGTCGCGGTGGAGATGGACCCGGTGCTGGCGGCCGAGCTGCCCGCGACCGTGGCCGCGCAGGCCCCCGGCCTGGCCGCCCGGCTGGCGGTGGTCACCGCGGACGCCGCCCAGGTGCGGGAGCTCCCGGGCGAGGCGCCGACAGCCCTGGTGGCCAACCTGCCCTACAACGCGACCGTCCCGGTCCTGCTCAACGTGCTGGAGCGGTTCCCGTCCGTGCGGCACGGCCTGGTCATGGTGCAGGCCGAAGTCGGGGAGCGGATGTCCGCCCCGCCGGGCAGCCGGGTCTACGGGGTGTCCTCGGCCAAGCTGGCCTGGTACGCGCGGATGCGGCTGGCCGGCCCGGTGCCGCGCTCGGTGTTCTGGCCCGTCCCGGGGGTCGACTCGGTACTGGTGGCCTTCGAACGGACCGGGCCGCCGGCCGGCCAGGCCCACCGGGCGCAGGTGTTCGCGGTCATCGACGCCGCGTTCGGGCAGCGGCGCAAGACGCTGCGGGCGGCGCTGGCCGGCTGGGCCGGCTCGCCGGCCGCGGCGGAACGGGTGATCCGGGCGGCGGGCCTGGACCCGGGCGCCCGCGGTGAGGCACTGACCGTGGCCGAGTTCGCCCGCATCGCCGCGGCCCGCGACGAGCTCCAGCCCGCTGCCCCGCGTACCATCGGTGAACCGTGACCGGTGTGACCGTGCGGGCCGCCGCCAAGATCAACCTCCAGCTGTCCGTCGGGCCGCCCCGGGCCGACGGCTACCACGACCTGGTCACCGTGTTCCAGGCCATCTCCCTGTACGACGAGGTGACCGTGGCCACCGCGGACGGGCCCGGCGACGACCGGGTCCTGGTCAGCGGGGAGGGTGCCTCGTCGGTGCCGGCCGGTCCGGGCAACCTGGCCCTCCAGGCGGCCACGGCGCTGGCGCAGGCGGCCGGGCTGTCCCGGGACCCGGAGCAGCACCTGGAGATCACCATCCGCAAGCGGATCCCGGTCGCCGCCGGGCTGGCCGGCGGCAGTGCTGACGCCGCGGCCGCGCTGGTCGCCTGCAACGAGCTGTGGCAGGCCGGGCTCAGCTCCGAGCAGCTGTCCGGCATCGCGGCCGGCGTCGGCAGTGACGTGGCGTTCTCGCTGCTGGGCGGGACCGCGGTCGGCCAGGGCCGGGGCGAACGGCTCAGCCCGGCCCTGACCTCGGGCGAGTACCACTGGGTGCTGGCCGTGGCCGACGGGCAGCTGTCCACCCCCGAGGTCTTCCGGACGCTGGACGCGCTGCGTGCGTCAGCGTCGGTTCCGGACGCGGCCGGGCCGGGCGCCCTGGATCACGCGCTGATGGCCGCGCTGCGCGCGGGTGACCCGGCCGCGGTCGGCCGGGCGCTGCGCAACGACCTGCAGGCCCCGGCGCTGTCGCGGTTCCCGGCGCTGCGTAAGACGCTGAGCGCCGGGCAGGAGCTGGGCGCGCTGGGCGCGGTCGTGGCCGGGTCCGGGCCGACCTGTGTCTTCCTGGCCGCCAGCGCCGGACGGGCCGTGGACCTGGCCGCCGCC
>DASWVA010000268.1:0-2004 GCA_036401415.1 Streptosporangiaceae bacterium | reverse complement strand
GGTGCCGCTGGACAGGTCCAGGCCCAGCCCGACCTTGAAGTCCTGGTGCCACTTACCGGGGCTGCCGATGTTCGAACCGACGATGCCGATCAGCATCACCACGATCAGCGCGGTCAGGAGCGCCAGCGCGCGCCCCGGCTTAGAGCCACTCTTCCTAGGCGGAGCCACTTGTCCTATCGTCCCTCGGTCGATCCCTACGGAGCCGTCGCGGCGTCCGTTATTCCTGAGCGGCCGTGCTTCCCGGCGTGACCGTTCCGTGGCTGCCGTTGGCCTTGTCCGGCTGGCCGTTGATGGTCAGGTCGTCACCGTAGGCGCCGGCCGGGACGGCGGTCGCGCCGTGCTCGGTCGCGCCGTTCTCTTCGTGCACCTGATTCTCAAGGTGCTCGTCGTACCCGGCGGTCTCGTCGTCGTCGCCGAGCCCGTCCTCGTCGGTCACGTCGCCGGCGGCTTCGTCCTCGGCTACGCCGGTGTCGCCGATGACTTCCATGATGGCGCGCTTCATGTAGCGCGCTTCGACGTCCGGGGCGATCTCGAGGATCACGTCATCACCGTCCACGGCGACCACCGTGGCGTACATGCCGGCCGTGGTGCGGACGCGGGCCCCGGGCTGGACCGCGTTCTGCTGCTGGGCGACCTTCTGCTGGCGCTTACGCCCCGGCCGCATGAACAGGAAGTACATCGCGCCGATAATGAAGACGATGAAGATGAGGAACGACGAGCTGCCGCTGGACTTCGCGGCGGCGACGTGGCTAGCGATACTCCCCATGAGCGGGGCACCTTTCCGGTTGGCTTCAGCGGGCTGGCCAGGCCGGACCTGGTTCCGGGCCGGGGAGGACCCGGATCCCGCACGAGGCGGCGGCCAGTGGCCAACTGCCGCAGTGTAGCGACCCGTTGACCACGCACCAACAGGCTACGGCGTTCCCGCTGTGATCGTGACCGCACGGCGACCTTCAGATCCGGCCGGGCCCGGCACCGCGAGAGGCCGGGAACCGCAGCGGCTCAGTCGAACAAGGTGGCCAGGCCGGGGCCGGCGGTGCCGGCGGGTGGCGTGAGGCCCAGGTGCTCCCAGGCGGCCGGGGGGGCCACCCGGCCGCGCGGGGTACGGGCCAGCAGGCCCCGGCGGACCAGGAACGGCTCGGCCACCACCTCCACGGTTTCGGCCTCCTCCCCCACCACCACGGCCAGCGTGGACAGCCCGACCGGGCCACCGCCGAACCGGCGCACCACCGCGTCCAGGACGGCGCGGTCCAGCCGGTCCAGGCCTTCTTCGTCCACTTCGTACAGTTCCAGGGCGGCCCGCGCGCTGGCCAGGTCGACCACGCCGTCGCCGCGGATCTCCGCGTAGTCCCGGACCCGGCGCAGCAGCCGGTTGGCGATCCGGGGCGTGCCCCGGGACCGCCCGGCCAGCTCGGCCGCGCCGTCCTCGCGCAGGGTCACGCCGAGCAGGCCGGCCGACCGCTGGATAATGATCTTGAGGTCCGCGGGCTGGTAGAAGTCCATGTGTGCGGTGAAGCCGAACCGGTCGCGCAGCGGCGCGGGCAGCAGCCCGGACCGGGTGGTCGCGCCGACCAGGGTGAACGGCGCGATGTCGAGCGGGATCGCGGTCGCGCCGGGGCCCTTGCCGACCACCACGTCGACCCGGAAGTCCTCCATGGCCAGGTAGAGCATCTCCTCGGCCGGGCGGGCCAGCCGGTGGATCTCGTCGATGAACAGGACCTCGCCCTCGGCCAGCGTGGACAGCACCGCGGCCAGATCGCCGGACCGCTCGATGGCGGGCCCGCTGGTGATCCGCAGCGGCATGCCCAGCTCAGCCGCGATGATCATGGCGATCGTGGTCTTGCCCAGCCCGGGCGGCCCGGACAGCAGCACGTGGTCCGGGGGCCGCCCGCGCCGCACCGCGCTCTCCAGGACCAGGGACAGCTGGTCACGGACCCGCTGCTGGCCGACGAAGTCCGCCAGCCGCTTGGGCCGCAGCGCGCTCTCGATGGCCCGGTCGTCCGCGTC
>DASWVA010000267.1:0-4292 GCA_036401415.1 Streptosporangiaceae bacterium | reverse complement strand
GAGGAAGGCGAGCTGCGGCCGCAACTGCTGGACCGGTTCGGGCTCACCGTGGAGGTGGCGGCCAGCCGGGACCCGGATGAGCGGGCCGAGGTCGTCCGGCGCCGCCTGGCCTTCGAAGCCGCCCCGGCCACCTTCGCCGCCCGCTACGACGCCGACTCCCGCGAGCTGGCCGCCGCCGTCGCCCGCGCCCGCGAGCAGCTGCCCCGGGTGGTGCTGCCGGACGCCGCACTGCGCCAGATCTGCACGGTGTGCAGCCGGTTCGGCGTCGACGGCATGCGCGCGGACCTGGTCACCGCCCGGGCCGCGATCGCGCTGGCCGCCTGGCACGGCCGCAAGGAGGTCAGCACCGACGACATCCGCCAGGCCGCCCGGCTGGCCCTGCCGCACCGCCGCCGCCGGGATCCGTTCGACGCGCCCGGCCTGGATCAGCAGGAACTTGAGGACGCGCTGCGCGAGCCGCCCCCGGAGCAGCCCGAGCCACCCCCCGGCCCGCCCGAGCCGGACCCGGACGGGGACGGGGACGGCCCGCAGCCACCCGGCGGCCCCGCCCGTCCCCGCGATCGCAGCGCCGGCGCAGGCCAGGGTCCCGCTCACCCTCCCGCCGGTGACCAGGCCGCCGGTGACCAGGCCGCCGGTCCCGCGCCCGCCGAGGATGATGATGATCGCCTAACTTCGCGTCCCCCGGGTTCAGCGCAACGGCCGGCCGATCCCGCGCCGGCGTCACCGCCGTTCCGGGCCCGGTTGCTGACCGTGCCCGGGATGGGCGCCGGGGCTGCGGGCCGGCGCTCGGCCGCTTACACGCCGCAGGGCCGCACGGTCGGCGCCCGGCCGCCGGCCGGGCGGATCAGCTCGGTGCACCTGCCCGCTACGCTGCGGGCGGCCGCGCCCGCCCAGCCGGAGCGGCGCCGCCGGGCGGGCCGGTCCGGTCCGGGGCTGCTGCTGGCCGGGGGGGACCTGCGGGAGGCCGTGCACGTGGGCCGGGAAGGCAACCTGGTCCTGTTCGCGGTGGACGCCAGCGGTTCAATGGCGGCCCGGCAGCGGATGCGGGCGGCCAAGGGCGCGGTGCTGTCCCTGCTGCTCGACGCTTACCAGCGCCGGGACAAGGTGGGGCTGGTCACCTTCCGCGGTGACGGGGCCGACCTGGTCCTCCCTCCCACTTCCTCGGTCGAGGTGGGGGCCCGCCGCCTGCACACCCTGGCCACCGGGGGCCGCACCCCGCTGGCGGCCGGCCTGGCCAAGGCGGCCGGCGTACTGGCCCAGGAGAGGCTGCGTGACCCGGCCCGCCGCCCGCTGCTCGTCGTGGTGACCGACGGCCGGGCCACCCGGGGCACCGACGCCGACCTGGCCCGGGCCGTGGCCCGGCTGGCCGGGACCGCGGCCGTGGTCGTGGACTGCGAGACCGGCCTGGTCCGGCTGGGCCTGGCCGCGGCGCTGGCCGCCCGGCTCGGCGCCGCCGTCATCGGCCTGGACGACCTGCCCGCGGCCGGGGGCGGCGGCCCGCTGGCCGGCGTGGTCCGGGCCGCTCGCGGCCTGAGTGCCGGCCGGGCGGCCTGATGCCGCAGGGACAGCCGGAGCACGTCCCCGACGACGGGCTCACCACCCGCGAGCGCCGGGCCCGGCCGCTGGTCATCGTGCACACCGGAACCGGCAAGGGGAAGTCCACGGCCGCGTTCGGGCTCGCGCTGCGGGCCTGGAACCAGGGCTGGCCTATCGGGGTGTTCCAGTTCGTCAAGTCGGCCAAGTGGCGGGTCGGCGAGGAGAACGCGCTCCGCACGCTGGGCGCCAGCGGGCAGGGCGGCACCGTGGCCTGGCACAAGATGGGCGAGGGGTGGTCCTGGATCCAGCGCCACGCCGAGGACCACGCCGAGCAGGCCGCCGAAGGCTGGGCCCAGGTCACCCGGGACCTGGCCGCCCAGACCTACCGGTTCTACGTACTGGACGAGTTCACCTACCCGATCAAGTGGGGGTGGGTGGATGTGCAGGAGGTGATCTCGGTGCTGCGAGACCGGCCGGGCCGCCAGCACGTGGTCATCACCGGCCGCGACGCCCACCCCGACCTGGTGGACCACGCCGACCTGGTCACCGGGATGACCAAGATCAAGCACCCGATGGACCGCGGCCAGAAGGGCCAGAAGGGCATTGAATGGTAGGCGTTCCCCGGCTGGTCATCGCGGCCCCGTCCTCGGGTAGTGGCAAGACCACGGTGGCCTGCGGGCTGATGGCGGCGCTGCGGGCCACCGGCCTGGCGGTGTCCGGGCACAAGGTGGGCCCCGACTACATCGACCCCGGCTACCACTCGCTGGCCACCGGCCGCCCGGCCCGCAACCTGGACCCGGTTTTGTGCGGTGAGGCCCGCGTCCGCCCGCTGTTCGCCCACGGCGCCCAGGGCGCTGGCGTGGCCGTCATCGAAGGCGTGATGGGCTTGTTCGACGGGGCCACCGCGCCCTCCGGCGAGGGCGCCGGAAATCCCGCTTTCGGCTCCACCGCCCACGTGGCCCGGTTGCTGGCCGCCCCGGTCGTGCTGGTGGTCGACGCCTCAGCCACCGGCCGCTCGGTGGCCGCGCTGGTCACCGGGTTCGACCGCTTCGACCCGGCGACACCGGTGGCAGGCGTCATCTTCAACCAGGTCGGCTCGGACCGGCACGAAGCCCTCCTGCGCGAGGCCCTGGCCGCCATCGGCATCCCCGTGTACGGGGCGATCCGGCGCTCGGACCAGGTCAGCGCGCCCTCGCGGCACCTGGGCCTGATCCCGGTCGCGGAGCGCTCGGCCGCCGCCACCGAGGTCACCGGCCGCCTGGGCGCGCTGATCGCACAGTCGTGCGACCTGCCCGGGCTGCTGGCCCTGGCGCGTACCGCGCCGGCGCTGCCCGGCCCCGCCTGGGACCCCGCCGCGGAGATCCAGCCCGCCGCGGAGGTCCGGCCCGCCGCGGGGCCGGCCCGCCCGGTCGTCGCGGTTGCGGGGGGCGCCGCGTTCACGTTCAGCTACACCGAGCACACCGAGCTGCTGACCGCCGCCGGACTGGACGTGGTCACCTTCGACCCGCTGCGGGACGAGGCGCTGCCCGAGGCCACGGCCGGCCTGGTCCTCGGCGGCGGGTTCCCGGAGCTGCACGCCAGCGGCCTGTCCGCCAACGACCCGCTGCGCCGCGTGGTTGCGGCCGCCGCCGCCCGCGGCGTCCCGGTCGCGGCCGAGTGCGCCGGCCTGCTCTACCTGGCCCGGACTCTGGACGGCGCTCCCATGTGCGGCGTCCTCCCCGTCGACGCCACCATGACCCCCCGGCTCACCCTCGGCTACCGCGAGGCCACCGCTGCCACCGCGTCCGTCCTGGCCCCCGAAGGCGCCGTGGTCCGCGCGCATGAGTTCCACCGGACCACCACCGACCCCGGGTCCGGTTCCCCCCCGGCCTGGCTCCTCCCCACCCCTCACACCCTCACAGCCCCGCCAGCCTCCACCGCATCCCAGAGCCCACCAGCCGCACCGGCCTCCCCGGGCCCGTCAGCCCGGGAAGAGGGCTACGTCGCCAGCAATGTGCATGCGTCCTACCTGCACGTCCACTGGGCGGGCTACCCGCAGTGCGCGGCCCGCTTCGCCGCCGCCTGCCACGCGGCCGCGCCCGTGGGGGCCCGGGCATGACCACGCTGATCGGGGTGGGTGTGGGGCCGGGTGACCCCGAGCTGGTCACGGTCAAGGCCGTCCGGGTGCTGCGTGAGGCGGACGTGATCCTGGTCCCGGTGATGGCCGGGCCGGGGGAGGGCACGGTCGGCCCCGGCCGCGCCGAGACCACCGTCCGCGCCCACGTCGGGCCGGACCGGATCCGCCCGGTACCGTTCGCCCTCAACGACACCGGCGGAGTCACCCCGCGCCGGGCCGCCGCCTGGCAGGCCGCCGCCAGCGAGGTCGCCCGCGCGTTCGACGGTGGCGCCCGCAGCGTGGCGTTCGGCACGATCGGCGACCCCAACCTGTACTCGACCTTCAGCTACCTGGCCCAGGCCGTCCGCCGCCTGGTCCCGGACGTGGTGGTTGAGACCGTGCCCGGCATCACCGCCATGCAGGACCTCGCGGCCCGGTCGGCCACCGTCCTGGCTGAGGGGGATGAGCCGCTCACCCTGATGCCGCTCACCGCGGGCACCGGGGCCTTCCGCGACGCCCTGGGCCGCCCGGGCACCGTCGTCGGGTACAAGCTCGGTGCCGCCGCGGGACCCACCCCGGCCGAAGTCACCAGGCTGCTGGCCACCCTGGGCCGCCTCGACGGCGCCGTGGCCGGCGCCCGCCTCGGCCTCCCCGGCCAGGA
>DASWVA010000266.1:0-3220 GCA_036401415.1 Streptosporangiaceae bacterium | reverse complement strand
CGGCTGCGTGCCGTCCGGGCCGCTGGTGGGGAACTCGTCGTCGCCGATCAGGCTCTCCAGCACCGCGACGCCACCAGAGTTGCAGAAGTGCGGCACCAGCGTGGTGATCAGCTCGCGGGCCACGTGATCGAAGTCCAGGCTGTCGCTGATCCGCTTGAACGTGCCGTCCAGCAGCGTCTGCCGCATCAGCGCCGGGTCCACGAAACGCTTGGCCACCGGGGACGGGATACGGAGCAGCGCTAGCGCGGCCACGTTGGCGTCGCCCGCCCGCATCGGGTGCACGGTGACGATCGCGTCCAGGGTGGTGCCGCTCTCGGTGCGGATGGACAGCATGCCGGTGCCCTCGCGGTCGGCCTTGAGGGCGTCCAGGAGGGACTGCACCGCATTGTCGCCCGCGGCGGCCGGCGACGGAACGGTCCCGTTGGCTTCGGCGGTCCGGGCGGCGGCTTTCGCGCTGCCGCCCGGGGAGTCGTCGCTGGAGCCGGGGTCGAGGACCAGGTCGCTCAGACTGGCCCCGAGCAGTTTCTCGGCGGGGCGGCCCAGCACGGCAGGCGCGTTCCGGTCGTGCTGAACGATGCGGCCGGAATGGTCGATACCGAGGATGATGGTCCGCACCGACGCATTCTGCGGCGGTGCGCCGCTGTCGACCGTCATGCCGGTTGTCACGTGCTGCTCTCCTGTCGGCGTCTCCGCCGTTGGTTTTGCCGGCTGCGCTTCGCAGTCCGCAAAATGGGCGCCCTGGGCTCAGAGCGTGCTGGCGGGTAGTAGTGCTGCGTCGTTGGTCTGGCCGCCCGTCATCTTCCGGCTGGCCCTCCTTCGCCTGCCAGGGTGATTACCTGGATCACCGCTCCCTGCCCCGGTACCCATTGGCCGGGCCCGGTTAGCCTAATTATGAGCTAACGATGGCTCCCCGGCAGCCAATCTCACCACGCGTCTTACGCCTGGTGAATAGCCTTTTCGGCCAGCTATTTCGGCCCGGCCCTGGCGCCAGGTTGCCGTGTGGCATAAAGGCAGCTCAGCGCCCATACCGGAATTGCGAGATTACACGTAGTGACCTGACCGGACCAGAGGCGGGCCGCGCGTATTTTCCCGGCGCCGGTGCGCCGGTCAGCGCAGCCGGGCGGTGGCCAGCGCGGCGGCGAGCAGGATCAGCCCCCCGGACATCGCGCGCAGGGCCCCCTCCAGCGGGGCCAGGACCTCGTCCGGTCCGAGCGGCATGACCGTCCCGTCGGCCAGCGTCATGGTGCCGTCGATCCGCACCGCCCGGCGCCGGATGGTGCGGGCCGGGGTGCTCAGCCGGCGCTGCGCGGCCGACAAGGCCAGCGCTGCGCCCGCGGCCGCCACCGCCGGCAGGCCCAGCGTGCCATCCTGGGCTATATAGCCGGTGAGCACCGGGAATGCTCCCCAGGTGGCGGCGAAGCCAAGGTCGGTGTGAATGATTCCGCCGAACATTTCCGCGTTGTACGCGACCACCAGCACCGGGCCTGTCAGCATGAAGGGCAGCAGCAGCCATCCGGTCTGGGTGATGCCGTAGATGCCGAGGCCGACCGCGCCGGCCAGGCTGACCACGGTCGCCGCGATCAGCGCCCAGGCCGGGATACCCGTCCGCAGCGGCCGCCCGTGCAGCTCATCCAGCGCGTGCGCGGCCACCCCGACGGCCAGGAAGAACGCTGCCACCGCGTACAGCAGGTGGCTGAGCGAGACCCGCGGCGCCAGCGATGCGCCGATCACCACGTAGGACAGGTGCCACGCGGTGTACGGAGGGTGCAGCAGCGTCCACCAGTCCCGCCACCGGCCCGGCCGGGCCGCGTAGTACGCCGGCCGCCCGGCCCCGCCCACGGCTCCGGCCCCGCCCACGGCTCCGGCCCCGCCCGGGACCCCGCCCGCCGCCGGGTCAGTCACCCGCTCGCTGTCCCCACATGACCAGCCCGCCGCCCAGGCTCATCAGGCGGGTACCCACCCCGGTGAAACCGGCCCGCTGCCAGGCTTCGACCGTCCACCGGACCGGGTACCGCCGGTAGTGCCCGGTGATGTCCGGGCCCAGGAACCGGCCCACCCGCAGCCACGGGACCCCGCCCAGCGCCAGGCCGCCCGCGGGCAGCATCAGCCGGGTGTACACCTCCCAGGCCGCCCGCCACAGGGCACTGGGCGGTACGCAGAACTCCAGGCTGGCCACGGTCCCACCCGGTTTGACCACCCGGGCCAGCTCGGCCAGCGTCGCCTGCGGGTCCTGCACGTACCGCAGCAGATAGGTAAACGTCAGCGCGTCGAAGCTGGCGTCCGGGAACGGCAGCTGCTCGGCCCGGCCGGCCACTAGTGCGATCCGCGCCTGCTGTCCGGCCGCGGCCACGTTGGCCTGCCCCTCCCGCAGCATGGGTTCGGTCAGGTCGAGCCCGACCACCCGGGCCCCGGTCCGCGCGGCCAGCTGCAGTGCCACCCCGGCCGTCCCCGACGCCACGTCCAGCACCAGGCCGTGCTCCGGGCCGGCCCCGGCGATCCGGTCCACCATGGCCCGGCGCCACCGCCCGTTCTGGCCCATCGACAGGACTTCGGCCAGCCGGTCGTACCGTCCCGGTAGCGGGGTGAACAGTCCCTGCGCGAACCGGTTGCGGCTATCGGCGGGACGCAGCATGGACTCTCCTCAGCGCCGGGATTCTCACCCTACTTCCGGGTCCCCGCCGCCAGAAGATCGCCAGCCGTCCCAATCAGGCGACGAGCCGGCCTACTGGCTGAACGAGGTGTGCGAGCCCGAGATCGAGATCTGCACGCCCGCCGCGGTCACGCTGACGTTGCCGATGGTCATGCCCGCGGGCAGTTTGGGCACGGTGAACGTGAACTCCTGGTGGTTCCCCAGGGCCGACACCGGGAGGTCGCTGGCCGACACGATCCTGACCTCGATCTTGTCCGGGCCGGCCCGGAACACCTGGGCCAGCGCGTCGGTGCTGAGCGGGCCGAGGTTCAGCGTGACCTTCAGCTCACCCCGGCCGGCGTCCGACAGCTTGATCCCGTCGCCCAGCCCGGTCGCGTTGCTCAGCCCGGCGAAGGTGACCAGCGCGCTGCCGCTGATCTGGTCGACGGTGGCGCCGTTGAACCCGGAGGTGATGTGCACGCCCCGCATGGTCGCGTTGACGGTGGCCAGCTCCAGCGGGCCTCCCTGGACATTGCTGGCGGCGATGCCGATCTGGTGGAAGTTCCGCGCCGCCAGCTGGGTCAGGAACGG